>JAEZAR010000357.1 GCA_023430425.1 Actinomycetes bacterium
CTGCGGCCCGGCGTCGGCGTCGAGGCGCGGACCCGTCGGGGGCGGTGGCGTCGGTGGCTGCCTGCTCGATGGCACCGGGGGCGTCGCCGCCGGTGCGGTTCTCGTCCGTCACGAGCTCTCCAGGCCCGGCGGGCGGCCACACTCGCGTCCCGCGGGCGGTTCGTTCGTCGCTCGCGGCTGGCGCGGCGACGGAAGTCGTCGGTGTCTGGGTCGGGTGGGCGCTGCCGGCGCCCGCCGGAGAATTCGACGGCGGCGCCAGGCGGTCGCGGACCACGGCCTGGAACGTCTGCGGCGAACGGGACGGTGTGGCGTCCCCCTCGGCCGCCGTCAGTATCGCACAGGGCGCCCGGGGTCGGGCGCGACGTCCACGGTGAGGACCGCGTGTCGCGCGGCGCGGGGCTCGCGACGGCCCACGGTCGCGAGGTGACACGCCGTCAGCAAACGGGACCTTCGTCCCGGGAGCGGTGGGCCCCTCCTTCCTAGCGTGACACCAGCCGCCCGGACCAGGCCCGGAGGACCTCCCATGGATGCGCTCGACCTCGCGCGCTGGCAGTTCGGCATCACGACCGTCTACCACTTCATCTTCGTCCCGCTGACGATCGGGCTGGCCCCCCTCGTGGCGCTCATGCAGACGTTCTGGGTGCGCACGGGCGACGAGCGCTGGCTCCGGCTGACACGGTTCTTCGGCAAGCTCCTGCTGATCAACTTCGCGATCGGCGTCGCCACCGGGATCGTGCAGGAGTTCCAGTTCGGGATGAACTGGAGCGAGTACTCGCGGTTCGTGGGCGACGTGTTCGGTGCGCCGCTGGCGATGGAGGCCCTCGCCGCGTTCTTCGTGGAGTCGACGTTCCTCGGCCTGTGGATCTTCGGCTGGGACCGCCTGCCGAAGCGGGTCCACCTCGCCTGCATCTGGGCGGTCGCGATCGCGACCAACCTGTCGGCCTACTTCATCCTCGCGGCCAACTCGTGGATGCAGCACCCGGTCGGCACGGTGTTCAACCCCGAGACCGGGCGCGCGGAGATGGTGGACATCGGCGCCGTCCTGACGAACGTGACGCTCCTCGCCGCGTTCCCCCACACGATCGCCGCGGCGTTCCTCACCGCCGGCACCTTCGTCGCGGGCATCGGCGCATGGTGGATGGTGCGCTCGGTCCGCCGCGGGGACGAGGTGACGGCGCGGACCGTCTACCGGCCCGCCGTCGTGCTGGGCACCGTCGTGATGCTCGTGTCCGGCGTCGGCATCGCGGCCAGCGGCGACTGGCAGGCCAAGCTGATGTTCGACCAGCAGCCGATGAAGATGGCCTCCGCCGAGGCACTGTGCGTCGGGGAGAACGGCGCGTCGTTCTCGATCCTGACGATCGGCGACCTGTCGTCCAACGAGTGCGACGACACCACCACGCTGCTCGCCGTGCCGGGGCTCACCTCCTTCCTGGCGTCCGGGCGGTTCGACTCCTACCTGCCCGGGGTGGAGGAGCTGCAGGACCGGTCCGAGACGCTCTACGGCGACGGCGTGGACTACCGGCCCAACCTCTTCGTCACCTACTGGAGCTTCCGCCTCATGATCGGCCTGGGCGCCGGCTCCGCGGCGCTCGCCCTGGCCGCCCTGTGGCTGACGCGCCGTGGCCGCCTCAGCGACCACCGCTGGTTCGCCCGCGTCGGCCTGCTGGCGATCCCGACGCCGTTCCTCGCGTCGTCGTTCGGGTGGATCTTCACCGAGATGGGACGCCAGCCCTGGGTCGTGGCACCCAACCCGAACCCGACGGGCGTCGACGGTGTGTGGATGCTCACCGCGCGCGGCGTGTCCACGTCGGTCGGCGCCGGCAGCGTCCTGGTCTCGATGGTCGCGTTCACGCTGCTCTACGGCGTGCTCGCCGTGGTGTGGGTCCGCCTCATGGCCCGGTACGCGTCCGCCGGGGTCGCCGAGAGCGAGCCCGACCCCAGCCCGGAGGCGCGCCCGGACGCCCCGAGCGAGGACGACCGGCCGCTGTCCTTCGCGTACTGACGCTCGAGCACTGAGAGGGGTCGACCGTGGAGCTGTCGGACGTCTGGTTCGTCCTCGTCGCCGTCCTGTGGACGGGCTACCTCGTGCTCGAGGGGTTCGACTTCGGCGTCGGGATGCTGCTGCCCGTGCTGGGCCGCAAGGACACCGACCGGCGCGTGATGATCAACACGATCGGGCCGGTGTGGGACGGGAACGAGGTGTGGCTGCTCACCGCGGGCGGCGCGACCTTCGCCGCGTTCCCCGAGTGGTACGCGTCGATGTTCTCGGGCTTCTACCTCGCACTGCTCCTCATCCTGCTCTGCCTCATCGTGCGCGTGGTCGCCTTCGAGTGGCGGGGCAAGATCGACGACGACCGCTGGCGCCGGTGGGCGGACCGCGCCCTCGTCGTCGGGTCGTGGGGTCCGGCGGTGCTCTGGGGCGTCGCCTTCGGCAACCTCGTCCGGGGCGTCGCCCTCGACGCCGACCACCAGTACGTGGGCACCTTCGCCGACCTGCTCGACCCGTTCGCCCTGCTCGGCGGCGCGACCACGGCCCTGATCTTCCTGACCCACGGCGCCGTGTTCCTGGCACTGAAGACGGACGGCGAGATCCGGCACCGCGCAGCGGCCCTCGCGTCCCGGTCGGCGGTGGCCACCCTCCTCGTGGCCGGTGCCTTCGCGGTGTGGACGCAGGTCACCCACTCGGTCGCCTGGACCTGGGCGGCCACCGCCGTCGCCGCGGCGGCGCTCGTCGCCCTCGTCGTGGCGACGCGGGTGCGGCGCGAGGGCTGGGCGTTCCTCGCGTCCGCCGTCGCGATCGTCGCCGCCGTCGTCCTCATCTTCGGGTCGATGTACCCCGACGTGATGCCGGCGCTCGACCCGGCCAACTCGCTCACTGTGGACAACGCGTCCTCCAGCGACTACACGCTGACGATCATGACGTGGGTGGCGGCGTTCCTCACCCCGCTGGTGCTGCTCTACCAGGGCTGGACGTACTGGGTGTTCCGGCGGCGCCTCGTGGCCACGCAGATCCCGCCGCACGCGGGCCTCACCCTCACCAGGTCGGCCCCCTGAAGCCGCTCGACCCCCGGCTGCTGCGGCGAGCGCGGGCGGCGCGCCGGTACGTCCTCCTCACGGCGCTGCTCGGCGGGGTGACGGCGGGCCTCGTCGTCGGGCAGGCGCTCCTGCTGGCGTCCGCGCTCGCCCCGGTCGTGGACGGCACGGCCGCCTGGCCGGACGTCGCGCCCCTCGTCGGCTGGCTCGCCGCCGTCGTGGCCGCGCGCGTGCTGGTGACGGGCGTCCAGGAGAGGTACGCCCACAGGGCCGCCACGCGGGCCGTCGCCCAGCTGCGCGGGCAGGTGCTCGCGCACGCCGCGGACCTGGGCCCGCGCTGGCTGGCGGCGAACGCCGGCGACGCGGCGACGCTGCTCACCCGCGGGCTCGACGCCCTGGAGCCCTACTTCGTGCGGTACCTGCCGCAGCTCCTCCTCGCCGTGACCGTGACGCCCGGCGCGCTCGCCGTCGTGCTCGGGCTCGACTGGGTGGCCGCCGTGACGATCGGGCTGACCCTGCCGCTCGTCCCGCTGTTCATGTGGCTCATCGGCCTGGTCACGGCCGGGTACGCCGACCGGCGGCTCGCGGCGATGACGCGCCTGGGCCACCAGGTGCTCGACCTGCTCGCCGGGCTCCCCACGCTCCAGGCGCTGGGCCGCCACCGCGGCCCCGCCGCCCGGGTGCGCGAGCTCGGCGACGCCCACCGGCGCGCGACCATGGGCACGCTGCGCGTGGCCTTCCTCTCGGGCATGGTCCTCGAGCTCCTGACGACGCTCTCGGTCGCGCTCGTGGCGGTCGGTGTCGGTCTGCGGCTCGTCCACGGGGGCCTGGACCTGCGCACCGGGCTCGCGGTGCTCGTGCTCGCCCCCGAGGTCTACCTGCCGCTGCGGCAGGTAGGTGCCCACTTCCACGCCTCCGCCGACGGCGTCGCCGCCGCCGAGCGGGCGTTCGCGATCCTCGAGCGTCCCCGACCCGCGCGGGGCGGGCGCCGGGCCCCGGACCTGGCG
>JAEZAR010000367.1 GCA_023430425.1 Actinomycetes bacterium
ACCTGCGGCCGAGCGGAGCACCGCGCGCCGACGCCGGAAGCGGCGCCCACCCGCGAGGACGGCGTCGGCGTCCAGCGCCATCGGCGGGACCGCGCGGTCGGCCCGCTCGGCGAGGTCGCGGAGCAGGGTGTCGTCGGTCGTGCTCATCGGTGGTCCCTCCCGGAGGTCGGGCCGGCGTCGTCGGACGCCAGGGCGGTGCGCAGCGACGCGAGCGCGCGCGAGGACGTGGACTTCACGGTGCCGACGCTGATGCCGAGGTCCTCGGCGACCTCGGCCTCGGTCAGGCCGACGAGGTGGCGCAGCACGACGACGCGTCGCTGGCGCGCCGTCAGCGTGGCGAGCGCCCGGACGAGGAGGTCGCGGTCCGCCTGCTCGTCACCTGCGGACCGGGCGGTGGGGCCGCCGTGGGGGGCGGCGTCGTCGGGCAGGTCCGCCACGAGCACCTCGCGGCGGCGGCGGCGCCAGGTGTCCGTGCGGAGGTTGACGAGCACGCGCCGGGTGTAGGCGAGCGGGTCGCCGTCGGCCACGCGCGACCACGCGTCATAGGTCCGCACGAGGGCCTGCTGCGTGAGCTCCTCGGCGCGGTGCGCGTCGCCCACGAGCAGCCACGCGGTCCGCAGGAGGTCGGCCTGGTGGGCCGTCACGAACGCCGTGAACTCCGCGTCCCGCGACCGGCGTGTGCCGACGAGCGAGACCGGCGCCTGCTCCTCGCGCGGCGCGGACCCGAGGAACCGGGCGTCGCTCGCCATGGTGGTCACACCCTAGAGAACGCGGCGGGTGCCACGGAGGTTGTCGCCCTCCTCAGTGCGCGTGCCCGACGGCATCCGCGGCGTGCCGCCCGCCGGACCCCCGGCGCCGGGGCTGACCTCGACCGACGGCTCGCCCGACGGCTCGACCGACGGCTCGACCGGCGGTGGGGGACCCGCGGGGCGGTCGTCCCGCGAGGTGGGGGAGAATCGTGCGGTGGAACCGCTGCGCATCGGCCCCCTGACGATCGGCACGCCCGTCGTGCTCGCGCCGATGGCCGGCGTCACCAACCGCGCGTTCCGCCGCCTGTGCCGCGAGCACGGCGCGGGCCTGTACGTCGCGGAGATGGTGACCTCGCGCGCCCTGGTCGAGCGGACGCCGGAGTCCATGCGGATCATCCGGCACGACGACGACGAGCGGCCCCGCTCGGTCCAGGTCTACGGCGTCGACCCGGCGACCGTCGGCGCCGCTGTCCGGATGCTCGCCGAGGAGGACCGCGCCGACCACGTCGACCTCAACTTCGGCTGCCCGGTGCCCAAGGTGACCCGTCGCGGCGGCGGCGCCGTGCTGCCCTGGAAGCGGGACCTGTTCGCCGGCATCGTCCGGGCTGCGGTCGACGCCGCCGCCCCCCACGGCGTCCCGGTCACCGTCAAGATGCGCAAGGGCATCGACGACGACCACCTCACCTACCTGGAGGCCGGCCGGGTCGCCGAGGACGCGGGCGTGGCCGCTGTCGCGCTCCACGCCCGCACCGCCGCGGACCACTACTCCGGGACCGCCGACTGGCCCGCCATCGCCCGCCTGAAGGAGGCGGTGACGTCGATCCCGGTGCTCGGCAACGGCGACATCTGGTCGGCGGAGGACGCCCTGGCCATGGTCGCGCGGACCGGCTGCGACGGGGTCGTGGTCGGGCGCGGGTGCCAGGGCCGGCCGTGGCTCTTCGCGGACCTCGCGGCGGCCTTCCACGGCTCGGCGACGCGCGTGCGACCGGGGCTGCGCGAGGTCGCCGAGGTGGTCCGGCGCCACGCCGAGCTCATGGTCGAGGAGTTCGCCGACGAGCTCAAGGCCCTGCGCGAGATGCGCAAGCACATGGCCTGGTACCTCAAGGGCTACGTCGTCGGCGGAGAGCTGCGGCGCGAGCTGGGGCTGGTCGAGACGCTCGACCACCTGGACGCGCTCCTGTCGCGCCTCGACCTCGACCAGCCCTACCCCGGGGAGGCGGCCGAGGGGCAGCGCGGGCGGGCCGGGTCGCCGCGGCGCCCCGTGCTGCCGGAGGGCTGGCTCGACTCGCGTGAGCTCGACGACACCTTCCGGGCGTCGCTGCGCGAGGCGGAGCTGAGCGTCTCCGGCGGCTGACCTCGCCACGCAGGGGTCCGTCGGTCGCCGCAGGTCGTAGGGTCGGCTCGTGCGCGCCGCTGAGGCGGACGGCGAGACCGTCCCGGTCGAGCTGCTCGAGGTCGACAGCCCCGACGCGCTCCACCCTGCCGTCCCGCTGACCGACGGGCCGGGCCCGTCCGCCGTCGAGGCCGGGCTGACCGACGCCCCCGTGGCGGTCGCCGCCGCGTCGGCGACCGAGCGCCGTCGTCGCCGTGCCGTCCTGGCGACGGGGTGCGCGGTCCTCGTCGGCCTCGCCGGCGTCGGGGTCGGCGTCACGGTGCTCGACGCCCGCCGGGCGCAGGAGCGCTGGGACGCGCTCGCGGAGCTCGGCGTCCCGCTCGTCGACCTGGCGGAGCCGCTCACCGAGGTGTGGCGTGCCGAGGGGGCCTGGCTGATGACCGAGATGGCCGGCGCCGTCCTGGTGCAGACGGACGGCTCGGCGCCGGGTTTCCGCGCCGTGGACCTCTCGACGGGGGCCACGCGGTGGGAGCTGGACGGGCTCGCCAACGAGTGGTGCCAGCCGTGGGACCCGTCCTGGGAGGCGCTGCGCTCAGCGGTGACCCGGGGGGAGGCGGTGCGTCCGGAGGAGGTGCCGTGGCCCTCGTCGCTCGTGTGCGCGTCGAGCGGCATCTCGGACCTCGCCGAGGTCCCCCGGGACACGACCTCCGACGTCCGGGTCGTCGACGTGGCCACCGGCTCGCTCACGGCGTCGTTCCGGCTCGACGGGCGCCTCGTCGCGGCCGACCCGGTGGCCGGCGGGCTCGTGGTCAGCCGGACCGTCGCGGGGGGCGACGTGGTGCTCGCGCGGCTCGCCCTCCCCGACGGCGCGGTGGAGTGGGAGAGGCGCATCGGCCCGCCCGTCGGGCAGTCCGACCCGTGGCTGTGGACCCAGCTCGTCGACGGCGTCGTGCACCTGAACGCCTCCGACGGCACGGTCCTGCAGGCGCTCGACGCCCGCACGGGCGAGGACGCGGCTCCCGTGACGGGGGCGGAGCCCTTCTACGGGCTGCGCCAGGAGCTCGCCGACGGCACCCAGGTCGAGGTGACGTACGACACCCAGAGCGGCGCGCCCGAGGGCACGGTCCGTGGCCCGGACGGCGAGGAGCGGTTCCGGTTCACCGGCGAGCTGTGGACGCCGCTCGTCGTCGACGGGTCCCCGGACGACCCCCTGCTCGTGCTGCGTCCAGGGGCCGACGGCGGGCTGGTCGCGCTCGACCCCCGCACCGGCGAGACGCGGTGGCGGGCGGACCTGAGCACCGGCGAGACGCGGTGGCGGGCGGACCTGACGGGGCAGCACCTCGGGGGAGGTGGGGCGCTCCAGCTGGGCGGGGTCGTCGTGGGCGGCATGCCCACCCTCGCCGCCTTCGACCTCGCCACCGGCGAGCGGCTGTGGGAGGTCCCCACGGACGTCCTGTCGTCCGTCGGTCTGGTGACGGACGGGAGCCGCCTGGCCGTGCCTGTCCAGGAGGGCGCCGTCCACTACCTCGCGGCCGTCGGGCTGCGCAGCGGGCTGGAGGAGTGGCGGATCGGGGTCGACGCGCCCGCCTTCTACTGGCAGGTGATGCGGGACGGCACCGTCCTCGCCCAGCACGAGGGCATGATCGTCGCGTACCGCTGAGACACCCGTCGCGCGCCGGGGCAATGCCGACCTACGCTGCCTGGATGCGGTCCGGCGCGGAGGACCCGCACCTCGTCGACGTCGAGCTCGTGGAGTCGGACGTCCCCGGCCCCCCTGCGGCGGGGGCCGTCACCCGATCGCGCCCCCCGGACGTCCCCGCCGCCCCCGAGCGGCGGCCCGGCCGCCACCACGCGCGCGCCTGGGT
>JAEZAR010000425.1 GCA_023430425.1 Actinomycetes bacterium
CGGGCCGACCGTGCTGCGGACCTCGACGGCGGCCCCGGTCGCGATCGCGCTACTGGCCCAGCGGCTCGGTCGCTGGACCTGAGCCGCCCGCGGACGCCGCCCCCGTCGCCGGGTCAGCCGACGGTGAACGTCACCTGGACCAGGTTCCGGCGGTCGGTGCCGGACTCGCCGTCGGACATGTCCGGCTCCCACACCTCGACCGTGTACTCCCCGGGGCCGAGCTCGACGTCGAAGGAGTACGGGCCGACCTCGCCGTTCGCACCGGCCATGGTCCAGCCCTCGCTCACGACCTCGGAGGTCCCGGCGCGCAGCACGCGGTAGGACAGCGTGGCCTCGAACGCCGTGCCTTCGCCGGTGACGGTGACGACCGGCCCCGGCACCTGCTCGCCGGTGAGCGGTGCCGTGATCGAGTTCGGGCCGTTGACGACCGGCTCGGCGGTGGGCTCGTCGCCGGGCTCGGTGGGGTCGGTCGTCGGTCCTGCGGAGCCCGTGGGCTCGGGCTCGGGGGTCTGCTCGGCGGGCTCGGCCGTCGGTGGTGTCGTGCCGGCCGCCTCGGGACCGGCGGACCCGGTGCGGCAGCCGGCGAGCACCGTGAGCGACGCCGCGAGCACGAGCCCCGCCGCGAGCCTGGCCGTCCTCGTGGTCGTGCGCACCGTCGTCCCCTTCCGCCCGGCCGGTACCGGCTCCTCGCATCCTCCCAGGTGGTCGGCCCCGGGCCGCACTACCCTGGCGGCATGTCCCAGGAGAACCGCATCAGCGTCCCGGACTGCCTGTTCTGCCGCATCGTGGCGGGAGAGGTGCCCGCCGACGTGGTGGCCGCGAAGGAGCGCGTCCTGGCGTTCCGGGACATCGACCCCCAGGCGCCGCTCCACGTGCTCGTCGTCCCGCGCGACCATCACGCCGACGTCGCGCAGCTCGCGGCGGTCGACGCCGGACTGCTCGCCGAGCTGGTCGAGCTCGCCGACGACGTGGCCCAGCAGGAGGGCGACGGCCAGTACCGGCTCCTGTTCAACACCGGTGCGGAGGCGGGGCAGTCCGTCTTCCACGTGCACGGGCACGTCATCGGCGGGCGCCGGCTCGGGTGGACCCCGGCCTGAGCGCTCGCGGGCGCCCGAGGCCCGGACGGGCCCACGGGCCGGTCGGGCCGGACGGGACCGGGCCGGTCCGGTCGGGGGCGGCGAGCCGGGCGAGACTACGATGAGGGTCCGATCCGCCCACGAGTGAGGAGATGCGCGGCCGCCGGCCGTTCCCATGGCAGAGATGACCAGCCGCCGCGGCCCGGGCCGACCCGGACCCGGCGACGTCGAGCACCGCATCGTCGTCCCCGCGCACGTGCCCGCCGTCGCGGTCCTCGGCCCGGGCGACGAGGTCCTGCGGGCCGTGGAGACCGGGTTCCCGGGGGTCCGCATCCACGCCCGGGGCGACCAGATCACGCTGCAGGGGCCGCCCGCGGACGTCGGGCTGGTCACCCGCCTCCTCGACGAGCTCCTGGAGGTCGCGGCCAGCGGCACGCCGCTGAGCGCCGACGTCGTCACCCGGTCCGTCCGCATGCTCACGGCGGCGACGGGTGCGCGGCCGGCCGAGGTGCTCACCCAGAACATCCTGTCCAGCCGCGGCCGCACGATCCGCCCCAAGACGGTCGGCCAGAAGCGCTACGTCGACGCGATCGACCAGCACACGATCACGTTCGGGATCGGACCCGCGGGCACGGGCAAGACGTACCTCGCGATGGCCAAGGCGGTGCAGGCGCTCCAGGCCAAGCAGGTGAACCGGATCCTCCTCACCCGCCCCGCCGTCGAGGCGGGCGAGCGGCTCGGGTTCCTGCCCGGCACGCTCAGCGAGAAGATCGACCCCTACCTGAGACCGCTGTACGACGCGCTGCACGACATGGTCGACCCGGACTCCATCCCGCGGCTCATCGACGCCGGGACCGTGGAGGTCGCGCCGCTGGCGTACATGCGCGGGCGGACGCTCAACGACGCGTTCATCATCCTCGACGAGGCGCAGAACACCTCGAGCGACCAGATGAAGATGTTCCTCACCCGGCTGGGGTTCGGCTCGCGGATGGTGGTCACCGGTGACGTGACGCAGGTGGACCTGCCGGGCGGGACGACGTCGGGCCTGCGGGTCGTGGAGGAGATCCTCACCGGCGTGGACGACGTCGCGTTCTGCCGCCTCACCTCCGAGGACGTCGTCCGGCACCGGCTGGTCGGGGACATCATCGACGCCTACGCCGTGTGGGACAGCCACGGCGACGGGCGCCCGGGACGCCCGGACGGCCGGGGCGCGCGATGAGCATCGAGGTCAACAACGAGTCGGGCCACGCGCTCGACGAGGCGGAGTTCGCCGCCCTCGCCCGCCACGTGCTCGACGCGATGCACGTCCACCCGGGCAGCGACCTGTCGATCCTCATGGTGTCCACCGACGTGATGAGCGAGCTCCACGAGCAGTGGATGGACGAGCCGGGGCCGACGGACGTGCTCTCGTTCCCGATGGACGAGCTGCGCCCCGGCAGCGAGAACGACCCGAGCCCTGCGGGGCTGCTGGGCGACGTCGTGCTGTGCCCCGACGTCGCCGCGCGCCAGGCCCGCGACGCCGGGCACTCCACGGCCGAGGAGCTGCTGCTCCTCACTGTGCACGGCATCCTGCACCTGCTCGGGTTCGACCACGCGGAGCCGGAGGAGGAGAAGGAGATGTTCGGGCTGCAGCGGCGGCTCCTGCTGACCTTCCTCGCCGGCCGATGACGGGCGTCCCGGTCGGGTGGCTGGTCGTCGTCGCCCTGGTCGCCACGAGCGTCGCCGCGGTGCTCGCCGCCGGCGAGGCCGCGCTGCCGCACGCGAGGCGGACCGCCTGGGCCGACCG
>JAEZAR010000434.1 GCA_023430425.1 Actinomycetes bacterium
GTCACCTCGACGCCGCAGCGCTCGCAGATGATGCCCTTGAAGCGCACGCGCTTGTACTTGCCGCAGTAGCACTCCCAGTCCCGGGTGGGACCGAAGATCTTCTCGCAGAAGAGCCCGTCCTTCTCCGGCTTGAGCGTGCGGTAGTTGATGGTCTCGGGCTTCTTGACCTCGCCGTGGGACCACGCGCGGATGTCCTCTGCCGTCGCGAGGCCGATGCGCAGCTCGTCGAAGACGTTGACGTCGAGCAAGGTGTCCTACTTCCTTCGAACTTCACTTCGAATGGTGTTCACCGGTGGCCGGTGGGCCGGAGGCCGGGCTCGCGGGCGGGCCCCAGCGGGCCCACCCGGCGAGCCGGCGAGGTCAGATCTCCTCGATGCTCGAGGCGTTGGGACGACGCGACAGGTCGATGCCGAGCTCCTCGGCAGCGCGGTACACCTCGTCGTCGGACTCCTTCATGTCGATCGCCATGCCGTCGGAGGAGAGCACCTCCACGTTCAGGCACAGCGACTGCATCTCCTTGAGGAGCACCTTGAAGGACTCCGGGATTCCCGAGTCGGGGATGTTCTCGCCCTTGACGATGGCCTCGTACACCTTGACGCGGCCGGGCACGTCGTCGGACTTGATGGTCAGCAGCTCCTGCAGCGTGTAGGCGGCGCCGTACGCCTCGAGCGCCCACACCTCCATCTCGCCGAAGCGCTGGCCGCCGAACTGCGCCTTACCGCCGAGCGGCTGCTGCGTGATCATCGAGTACGGGCCCGTCGACCGCGCGTGGATCTTGTCGTCCACGAGGTGGTGCAGCTTCAGGATGTACATGTAGCCGACCGCCACCGGCTCCGGGAACGGCTCGCCGGAGCGGCCGTCGAAGAGCATCGCCTTCCCGTTGCCGCCGACCATGCGGTCGCCGTCACGGTTGGGGTTCGTGACGCCGAGGAGGCCGGTCAGGACCGACTCCGGGACGCCGTCGAACACGGGGGTGGCCACCGGCGTGCCGGACTCGCTGCGGCGCGCGGCGGGCGGCACGTCGGCCAGCCACTCCGGCGACCCGTCGACCTCCGCGACGTCCCAGCCCTGCTTGGCGACCCACCCGAGGTGCGTCTCGAGCACCTGGCCGACGTTCATGCGGCCGGGCACGCCGAGCGGGTTGAGCACGATGTCCACGGCGGTGCCGTCCGGCAGGAACGGCATGTCCTCGACCGGGAGGATCTTCGCGATGACGCCCTTGTTGCCGTGCCGGCCGGCGAGCTTGTCACCGTCGGTGATCTTGCGGCGCTGGGCGATGTAGACCCGGACCAGCTCGTTGACGCCGGCCGGCAGCTCGTCGCCGTCCTCGCGGTCGAACGTGCGGACCTCGATGACGGTGCCGGACTCGCCGTGCGGCACCTTCAGCGACGTGTCGCGGACCTCGCGCGCCTTCTCGCCGAAGATCGCGCGGAGCAGGCGCTCCTCGGGCGTGAGCTCGGTCTCGCCCTTCGGGGTCACCTTGCCCACGAGGATGTCGCCCGCGGCGACCTCGGCGCCGATGCGCACGATGCCGCGCTCGTCGAGGTCGGCCAGGACGTCCTCGGACACGTTGGGGATGTCCCGGGTGATCTCCTCGGGGCCCAGCTTGGTGTCGCGCGCGTCGACCTCGTGCTCCTCGATGTGGATCGAGGAGAGCACGTCGTCCTGCACGAGACGCTGGGACAGGATGATCGCGTCCTCGTAGTTGTGGCCCTCCCACGACATGAACGCCACGAGCAGGTTCCGGCCGAGGGCGAGCTCGCCGCCGTCGGTCGCCGGGCCGTCGGCCAGCACGGAGCCGACCTCGACGCGGTCGCCCTCGTCGACGATGACGCGCTGGTTGTACGAGGTGCCCTGGTTGGACCGGCGGAACTTGGCGATCCGGTAGGTCGACGTCGTGGCGTCGTCGTTCGCGACGACGACCAGGTCCGCGGAGACCTCGGTCACCACGCCGGCCTTCGTCGCCACGACGACGTCGCCGGCGTCGACGGCGGCGCGCCGCTCCATGCCGGTGCCCACGAGCGGGGCCTCGGCGCGCACGAGCGGCACGGCCTGGCGCTGCATGTTCGCGCCCATGAGCGCTCGGTTCGCGTCGTCGTGCTCGAGGAACGGGATCATCGCGGTCGCGACCGAGACCATCTGGCGCGGGGAGACGTCCATGTAGTCCACCTGGTCGGCGGGGACCAGCTCGACCTCGCCACCCTTGGTGCGCACCAGGACGCGGTCCTCCGCGAACGCCCCCTTCTCGGTGAGCGGCGCGTTGGCCTGCGCGATGACGTAGTTGTCCTCGTCGTCGGCGGTCAGGTAGTGCACCTCGTCGGTGACGCGGCCCTTGACGACCTTGCGGTACGGGGTCTCCACGAAGCCGAACGGGTTGATGCGCCCGTAGCTCGCGAGGGAGCCGATGAGGCCGATGTTCGGGCCCTCGGGCGTCTCGATCGGGCACATCCGACCGTAGTGCGAGGTGTGGACGTCGCGGACCTCCATGCCCGCGCGGTCACGGGACAGACCGCCCGGCCCGAGCGCCGAGAGGCGACGCTTGTGGGTCAGGCCCGCGAGCGGGTTGTTCTGGTCCATGAACTGGCTGAGCTGGGAGGTCCCGAAGAACTCCTTGATGCTCGCCACCACGGGGCGGATGTTGATGAGCGTCTGCGGCGTGATCGCCTCGACGTCCTGCGTCGTCATCCGCTCGCGCACGACGCGCTCCATCCGGGACAGGCCCGTGCGGACCTGGTTCTGGATGAGCTCGCCGACGGCGCGGATGCGCCGGTTGCCGAAGTGGTCGATGTCGTCGGTCTCGACGCGGACGTCCACGGTCTCGCCGGTCCGGGTGCCCGGCAGGGTGGCGACCTCCGCGTGGAGGGCGGCCATGTACTTGATCGTCGCGACGACGTCGGTGTTCGTGAGCACCGAGTCCGTCAGCGGCGCGTCGATCCCGAGCTTCTTGTTCAGCTTGTAGCGGCCGACCTTCGCGAGGTCGTAGCGCTTGGGGTTGAAGTAGAAGTTCTCGAGCAGGGCGCGGCCGGCCTCGACGGTCGGCGGCTCGCCCGGGCGGATCTTGCGGTAGATGTCGAGGAGCGCCTCGTCCTGCGTGTGGACGTGGTCCTTCTCGAGCGTCTCGAGCACGGCCGGGAAGTCCTTGAACTCCTCGCGGATCTCCTCCTCGGTCATGCCGAGCGCCTTGAGGAAGACCGTGACGGACTGCTTGCGCTTGCGGTCGACGCGCACGCCGACGGCGTCGCGCTTGTCGATCTCGAACTCGAGCCACGCACCGCGGCTCGGGATGATCTTCGCGGTGAAGACGTCCTTGTCGGACGTCTTGTCGGCGGCGCGCTCGAAGTACACGCCCGGCGAGCGGACGAGCTGGCTCACGACGACGCGCTCGGTGCCGTTGATGATGAAGGTGCCGCGCTCGGTCATGAGCGGGAACTCGCCCATGAAGACCGTCTGGCTCTTGATCTCACCGGTGGTGTAGTTCACGAACTCGGCGGTGACGAACAGCGGCGCCGCGTAGGTGAAGTCCTTCTCCTTGCACTCCTCCGGCGTGTACTTCGGCGGCTCGAAGCGGTGGTCGCGGAACGACAGCGACATGCTCCCGCCGAAGTCCTCGATCGGGGAGATCTCCTCGAAGATCTCCTCCAGGCCCGAGGAGCCGGGCACGTCCTGCCGGCCCGCCTCGAGGGCGGCGGCCACGCGGTCCTGCCACGCCTGGTTCCCGAGCAGCCAGTCGAACGACTCGGTCTGCAGGCCGAGGAGGTCGGGGACCTCGAGCGGCTCGTGGATCTTGGCGAAGGAGATGCGGCGGGATGCTGTGCGGTTCGCGATGGCGTCGGCGGTAGGAGCAGAAGGGGTGCGCGAGGCAGCCAAGAGGGGTCCTTCCCTGCGGATCGTGTGCACGCGCGCCGCGCCCGGGCCTACCCTGCTCACCTGTCCCGTCCACCGGGGCCGGACGGCCGCGAGGGACGGTGATCGTCACGAGCCCATGACGATCGGTTCGGCACCCGGGCAGCGCTCGGGACCGATGGGCGGATGAGGGGTACGGGCACAAGCCAGCGCAAAGCGCTAGCGTACTCAGGTTGACAAGAGGTGTCCAGGCGCAGGTCCGTGACCTGCGTCACCGCACGGCGCGTCGCGTCGACGGACCTGCTGCACCCCGTCGGCCGGCCGCCGCAGCCGGCCGCCACGGGTGGCGGCCCGGCGGTGGTTGCGCCCCCCGTGGTGGCGCCCGACGCGCGCCGGGACGCGCGCCGAGGGCCCGACCCCCGCATGCGGGGGGCGGGCCCTCGGAAGGTGCGCCGCGTCGTCGGGGAGCCCGACGCCGCGGAGCCGTCAGACGGCGGTGCGGACGATCGTCACTTGAGGGTGACGGTGGCGCCGGCGCCCTCGAGCTGCGCCTTGGCCTTGTCCGCGGTCTCCTTGTTGACGCCCTCGAGGACGGGCTTGGGGGCGCCGTCGACCAGGTCCTTGGCCTCCTTCAGGCCGAGGCTGGTGAGGGCGCGCACCTCCTTGATGACCTGGATCTTCTTGTCGCCGGCCGCCTCGAGGACGACGTCGAACTCCGTCTTCTCCTCGACCTCCTCGGCCGCGGCGCCGCCGCCGGCCGGGGCCGCCGCGACCGCCGCCACGGGCGCCGCAGCGGTGACCTCGAAGACCTCCTCGAACTTCTTCACGAACTCGTTGAGCTCGATGAGGGAGAGCTCCTTGAAAGCGTCGATCAGCTCGTCGGTGGTGAGCTTCGCCATGGTTGGCGTTCCTTCCTGGTTGCCCTGCCGAGGCAGGTGCCGGTGGTTGCAGACGCAGGGGGCGCTCAGGCCGCCTGCTCGGTGGCCCGCTTCTCGCGCAGGGCGTCGATGGTGCGCACGGCCTGAGCCGTGTTCGCGGTGAACATGTAGGCGGCCTGGTAGAGCTTGGCCTTCATCGCGCCGGCCGCCTTCGCGAGGAGGACCTCGCGCGAGTCGAGGTCGGCGAGCGTCGCGATGTCCGCGGCGCTGACGGGGCGGCCGTCGAGCACGCCGCCCTTGATCACCAGCTGGGGGTTGGTCCGGGCGAAGTCACGCAGGCCCTTGGCCACCTCGACCGGGTCCCCGGTCACGAAGGCGATCGCCGAGGGGCCCGCGAGCTGGGCGTCGAGACCGTCGACCCCCGCCTCGCGCGCCGCGATGGCGGACAGCGTGTTCTTCACCACGGCGTAGGAGGCGTTGCCGCCGAGCGCGCGCCGCAGCGTCTTGAGCTGGGCGACGCGCAGGCCGCGGTACTCGGTGAGCACGACCGCGTTGGCGGTACGGAACCGCTCGGCGAGCTCGGCGACCGCGGCTGCCTTGTCAGGCCTCGCCATGTCGATCCTTCCGGTGGTGGTGCCGCAGACGCCGACCCACCGAGGCCACACATGACGAGAGCCCCGGCGCAGGCGCGGGGCTCGAAGGGCGCCGGAACACTCCGGTGCCTCGAATCACTCACCTGCGCGGGCCTCCGCCGGAGCGGGACTTCGGTGGCTCCCCGAGGGGCAGCCGACGACCTGCGGTCTTGGGCGTCGTCCAGGGTACGGGACGCACCCGGGTGTCCCCAAATCCGCGCGTCGGGTCCGGCTCGCACGGGCGGGCCCGGGCCCGCGGTCCGGTGCCCGGGCGCAGGGGCGTCAGGGCGTCGTCGGCGGCCCGGCCACCCACGCACGACGGCCCGGACCGTGGGTCCGGGCCGTCGTCGTCGGGCGGGACGTCGTCAGGCGACGTCCTCCTCGACCATGAGGTTGCGGGTGCGGTTCACGTCGAGCGGGACCGACGGACCCATGCTCGAGGTGACGAAGCCCTTGAGCAGGTACCGGCCCTTGGACGAGGCCGGCTTGAGCCGGAGCACCTCGTCGAGCGCCGCCGCGTAGTTCTCCACCAGCTTCTCGTCGTCGAACGACGCCTTGCCGACGATGAAGTGCAGGTTCGCGTGCTTGTCGACACGGAACTCGATCTTGCCACCCTTGATGTCCGTGACCGCCTTGGCCACGTCCATCGTCACGGTGCCGGTCTTCGGGTTCGGCATGAGGCCGCGCGGGCCGAGCACCTTGCCCAGGCGCCCCACCTTGCCCATGAGGTCCGGCGTCGCGACGGCGGCGTCGAAGTCGGTGTAGCCGGCCGCGACCTTCTCGATGAGCTCGTCGCCGCCGACCTCGTCGGCGCCCGCCGCGCGGGCGGCCTCGGCGCGGTCCCCGACCGCGAAGACGACCACGCGCGCCGTCTTGCCCGTGCCGTTCGGCAGGTTGACGGTGCCACGGACCATCTGGTCGGCCTTGCGGGGGTCGACGCCGAGACGGAACGCGACCTCGATCGTCGCGTCGTACCGGGTGACCGACGTCGCCTTCGCGAGCCGGATCGCCTCGAGCGGCGCGTAGAGCCGCTCCCGGTCGATCCGCTCGGCTGCGGCGCGGTACGCCTTGCTGCGCTGCGTCATCTGCTCTCTCCTCCTCAGCAGTCGTGGTCGGGGCCAGCGCGGCCCTGCCACTGCCCTGGGGCACCGTGCCCCGGGGCTCCACGGTGGAGGGTCGTGGGCCCGGATCTCTCCGTGTGGAGAGAAACGGGCCCGGATCCTTCCACCTCGGTGTCCGGTGGGCCGAGGCCCTCAGTCCTGGACGGTGATGCCCATCGAGCGTGCCGTGCCCGCGACGATCTTCATCGCGGCCTCGATGTCGTTCGCGTTGAGGTCCTCGAGCTTCGTCTGCGC
Source organism: Actinomycetes bacterium (assembly GCA_023430425.1). The sequence goes on from JAEZAR010000434.1 coordinate 6,709, forward strand.
GATCTCGCGGACCTGGTCCCGGGTGAGCGCCGCGACCTTGGTGGTGTGCGGGGTCGCCGAGCCCTTCGCGACGCCCGCGGCCTTCTTGATGAGCTCGGCGGCGGGCGGCGTCTTCGTGATGAAGGTGAAGGAGCGGTCCTCGTAGACCGTGATCTCCACCGGGATGACGTTGCCGCGCTGCGCCTCGGTGGCCGCGTTGTACGCCTTGCAGAACTCCATGATGTTGACGCCGTGCTGGCCGAGCGCCGGGCCGATGGGCGGCGCGGGCGTGGCGGCACCGGCGTTGATCTGGAGCTTGATCAGGCCGGAGACCTTCTTCTTCGGGGGCATGTGCGTTCCGTCCGGTTCGTGGGCCGACGCCGTGGGCGATGACCCGGTTGCAGTGCCCGGCCGCGGGCGCGGGCGGGCGGGGGCGTCGTCGTCAGATCTTCGCGACCTGGTTGAACGACAGCTCGACCGGGGTCTCCCGGCCGAAGATCGAGACGAGGACCTTGAGCTTCTGCCCCTCGGCATTGATCTCGGAGATCGTCGCCGGCAGGGTGTCGAAGGGCCCGTCGGTGACGGTGACCGACTCGCCGACGGTGAAGTCGACGTCGATCGGCGTGGCCGCCGCCGCCTTCTGCGGCTGGGCCGCGGGGGCGAACGTCGGGGCGAGCATCGAGAACACCTCGTCGAGCGTCAGCGGCACGGGCTGGTGGGTGTGGCCCACGAAGCCCGTCACGCCCGGGGTGTGCCGCACGGCGCCCCACGACTCGTCCGTGAGGTCCATCCGGACGAGGACGTACCCGGGGATCCGGACCCGGCGCACCACCTTGCGCTGGGCGTTCTTGATCTCGACGACCTCCTCCATGGGGACCTCCACCTGGAAGATGAAGTCCTCCATGTTGAGGCTCTGGATGCGGTTCTCGAGGTTGGCCTTCACGCGGTTCTCGTACCCCGCGTAGGAGTGCACCACGTACCACTCGCCGGGCATGGCCCGCAGGGTCGCCCGGAACTCCGCGACCGGGTCCTCGGGCTCGTCGGTGACCGGGGGGGCTGCGGCCGGGGCGTCCGCGTCGGCCTCGACGGCGTCGCCCGGGATCGCGTCGTCCGCGACCTCGGCGTCCGCGTCCCCCACCTCGGCGTCGGCCTCGTCGGCGGCGCCCTGGTCGGTCTCGTCGGCGGCGACCTGGTCGGTCGGTGCGTCGTCGGCGCCGTCCTCGGCGACCTCGTCGGTCGGGGCGTCGTCGGGCAGCACGGAGTCCTGCTCGGTCGGCTCCAGCGGGTCGGTGGGCACGGGGCGAACCTGCTTTCTGTCTGCGGCGTGCGCGGGTGCGCGGGGCTCGGGGCGGTCGCCGCCCGTCAGCCGCCGAACACGACGCGCGTGAGCGAGCCGACCCCGAGGTCGACGAGGGTCACGAAGGCCATCACGGCGGCGACGAACACCAGGACGGCGGTCGCGTAGCCGACGAGGTCGTTGCGGCTCGGCCGCACGACCTTGCGGAGCTCGGCGACGATCTGACGGACGAACCGGGAGACGCGCGCGAACGGACCGAGCTCCTCGCTCCCCCGCCCGCGGGGGCGCGGGGCCGGGCGCCGGGTGCGGTCGGCGCCGGAGGCGCCTGCCCGAGCGGATTCGCTCACGTCGTGTCCCTACGTCGAAGTGGTGCCCGGCCGGGTCGCCGGTGCGGCACCGTCCGGGCGGACGGGTGCTCAACGCAGGGCAGGAGGGACTCGAACCCACAACCGCCGGTTTTGGAGACCGGTGCGCTGCCAATTGCGCCACTGCCCTTCGGCTGCCTCCCCACCGCGGCCGGACGCCCGGCACGGGCGCGCCGAAGCGCGGCGGAGAAACCACCAGCGGTCGAGTGTACGTGGTCGCGGCACCTGGGTCGAACCCCTTCGGCGCGGCCGTGACGCGGGGCGCGCCGCGGCCCCCCGCCCGGCGTGGAATGCGCTCGTGGCCACCGCGCGACCTTGACAGGATGGGGCACGTGACCCAGGTGCCCGCTCCCTCGTCCCCCTCCGCCCCCGCGGCCCGACGCCGGGTGTCCGCCCGCGTGTCGGCGATCGCGCCGTCCGCCACCCTCGCGGTGGACGCGAAGGCCAAGGAGCTCAAGGCCGCCGGCCGGCCGGTCATCGGCTTCGGCGCCGGCGAGCCCGACTTCCCGACGCCGCAGTACATCGTCGACGCCGCCGTGGCGGCCTGCGCGGACCCCGCCAACCACCGCTACACGCCCGCGGCAGGCCTGCCGGACCTGCGCCAGGCGATCGCCGCGAAGACCCTGCGGGACTCCGGCTACGAGGTCTCCGCCTCGCAGGTGCTCGTCACCAACGGGGGCAAGCAGGCCGTCTACGAGGCGTTCGCCGCGATCGTCGACGACGGCGACGAGGTGCTGCTGCCCGCGCCCTACTGGACCACGTACCCCGAGTGCATCCGGCTCGCCGGCGGCGTCCCGGTCGAGGTGTTCGCGGGCGCCGACCAGGACTACCTCGTCACGGTGGACCAGCTCGAGGCGGCCCGCACCGAGCGGACCAAGGCGCTGCTGTTCTGCTCGCCCTCGAACCCGACGGGCGCCGTGTACCCCCCCGAGCAGACGGAGGCCATCGGCCGCTGGGCGCTCGAGCACGGGATCTGGGTGATCACCGACGAGATCTACGAGCACCTCGTGTACGACGGCGTGACCGCGACGCCGATCGTCCGCGCCGTGCCGGAGCTGGCGGACACCACCCTCGTCCTCAACGGCGTCGCCAAGACCTATGCGATGACCGGCTGGCGGGTCGGCTGGCTCATCGGACCGGCCGACGTCGTCGTGGCCGCCACCAACCTCCAGTCCCACCTGTGCTCCAACGTCGCGAACGTGTCGCAGCGCGCGGCGCTCGCCGCCGTCACCGGCGACCTGTCGGCCGCCGAGCAGATGCGGGAGGCCTTCGACCGCCGGCGCCGCACGATCGTCGGCATGCTCAACGAGATCGAGGGCGTCGTGTGCCCGACGCCGCGCGGCGCGTTCTACGTCTACCCGTCCGTGGAGGGCCTGCTCGGCCGGGAGATCCGGGGCCGCCGGCCGGCGACGTCGGCCGAGCTCGCCGCCCTCGTCCTCGAGGAGGCGGAGGTCGCCGTCGTGCCCGGTGAGGCGTTCGGCCCGAGCGGGTACCTGCGCCTGTCGTACGCGATGGGCGACGAGGACATCGTCGAGGGCGTCGGCCGGCTGCAGCGCCTCCTGGCGGAGGCGCGCTGACCGACGGGCACGGCGTCGTCGGGAGGTCGGTGGACGCCGTCGGTGGAGCGCGTCCTCCACCGACCGGTGGACCCGCGATCCCATCCGCCGGTGCTGTCGGCCGGGGGCCGCCGGCCACAAGCCTGGTGGCATGACAACGGACGCCGCCATCACAGTCCACGACCTGCGCAAGCACTACGGCGCCAAGCGCGCCGTCGACGGCCTCGACCTCACCGTGGAGCGCGGCGAGATCTTCGCCGTGCTCGGACCGAACGGTGCGGGCAAGACCACCACCATCGAGATCCTGGAGGGGCACCGCCGACGCGACTCCGGCGACGTGCGCGTCCTGGGCGCGGACCCGCAGACCGCGGGCCGCGACTGGCGGGCGCGCATCGGCATCGTGCTCCAGTCCGCGAACGACCTGTCGGAGTTCACGGTCCGGGAGCTCGTCCACCACTTCGCCGCCTTCTACCCCGACCCGCGCGACCCCGACGAGGTGATCGACGCCGTCGGGCTGGCCAGCAAGGCCCGCACCCGGTCCCGGCAGCTGTCGGGTGGCCAGCGGCGCCGCCTCGACGTCGCGCTCGGCGTCGTCGGTCGTCCCGAGCTGCTCTTCCTCGACGAGCCCACGACGGGCTTCGACCCCGAGGCGCGCCGGGCGTTCTGGGACCTCATCTCCGGGCTGCGGGACGAGGGCACGACGATCCTGCTCACCACGCACTACCTGGACGAGGCCGAGCACCTCGCCGACCGGTGCGCGGTCGTCCGCGACGGGCGCGTCGTCGCCCTGGACTCCCCCGCCGCCCTCGGCGGACGCGCCGCCCGGCGCGCCGTCGTGCGCTGGCACGG
>JAEZAR010000378.1 GCA_023430425.1 Actinomycetes bacterium
CCGTGTGCACCGGCGCCGCGAGCGCTCGCCCGGACATGTCGCGGCGGGGATCGGTCTCGGGCAGGTCGATCGACTGGCCCGCCGAGCCCGACGCCCGCGCCGGTCCGGGCCCGACCCACCCGAGGATGAGCGCGTCCTCCCCGCGCAGGAACCGGTGCGCACGGACGCCGCCGGTCGCCCTGCCCTTACCGGGGTAGGCCGCGAAGGGTGTCACCTTCGCGCTCCCGGCCTGCGTGCCCGGCAAGGCGTCCCCGCTGCCCGCCACGGTGACGACCACGGCCTCCTCGACCGCGTCCGCGCGCACGACGCCGAAGAACACCGCCCGGGCACCCGCCGCCAGCTTGATCCCCGCCATGCCCCCCGCGCGGCGGCCCTGCGGCCGCACGGCCGACGCCGTGAAGTGCAGCAGCTGGGCGTCCGACGTGAGGAAGACGAGGGTGTCGCCGTCGGCCGCGGGTGCTGCGCCGACGACCTCGTCCCCGTCGCCGAGCTCGATGACGTCCCACGCGTCGCCGCGCGGCAGGTCCTCGGAGCGCACCCGCTTCACGACGCCGGCCGCCGTGCCGACGGCGAGCGTGGGCGCGTCGGCGGCGAGCGAGGCGAGCGCGAGCACCCGCTCGCCGGGCGCGAGGTCGAGCACCTCGCTCACCGGGACCCCGCCGGACAGCGACGGTGGCCCGTCCGTGGGCGGGATCGCCGGCAGGTCCAGCACGGGGAGGCGGACCAGGCGACCGCGGGAGGTGACCGCGCCGACGTCGCCGCGCGCCGTCGTCGGGACGGCGGCGACGACGACGTCGTGCGCAGCGCGGCGCCCCGCACGCGCCGGTGGTGCGTCGTCGGCGGTCCGGGCGAGCAGGCCGGTGCCGGACAGGAGGGCCCAGCACGGGGTGTCGGCGATCTCGAGCGGAACCGCCGCGGTCGCGGACGCCGACGCGGCCGAGCCGACCGTGCCGCCCGCGGACTCGAGCAGGATGGTGCGCCGGGGGGTGCCGAACGTGCGGGCGACCTCCGCCATCTCCTCGCTGACGACCTCGCGCAGCCGCGCGTCCGAGGCGAGGACCGCCTCGAGCTCGGCGATCTGGTCCCGGAGCTCGGCCGCCTCCCGCTCGAGCTCGATGCGGGAGAACCGGGTGAGCCGGCGCAGGCGCAGCTCGAGGATGTACTCGGACTGCGGCTGGGAGAGGTCGAACACCTGCATGAGCCGGTCGCGCGCGACCTCCGCGGTGTCGGACGAGCGGATCACCTGGATCACCTCGTCGATGTCGAGGATCGCGACCAGCAGACCCTCGACGAGGTGGAGGCGCTCCTGCCGCCGCGCCAGCCGGTGCGCCGACCGCCGCCGCACGACCGTGAGGCGGTGGGTGACCCAGACCTGGATCAGGTCGCGCAGCCCGAGGGTGCGCGGCTGCCCGTCGACGAGCGCCACGTTGTTGATGCCGAAGGAGTCCTCCATCGGCGTGTGCTTGTACAGCGCCTCGAGCACGCCCTCGGGGTTGAAGCCCGACCGCACCTCCACGACCAGGCGCAGGCCGTGCTGGCGGTCCGTGAGGTCGGTGACCGCCGAGATCCCGGTGAGCTTCTTGGCCTGCACGCCCTCCTTGATCTTCTCGATCACCTTCTCCGGCCCGACGCCGTACGGCAGCTCGGTCACCACGACGCCCTTGCGCTTGGGCGTGACGTTCTCCACGCGCGCCGTGGCGCGGGTGCGGAAGATGCCGCGCCCGGTGCGGTACGCGTCGCGCACGCCCTCGAGCCCGACGATCTTGCCGCCGCTCGGCAAGTCGGGCCCCGGCACGAACCGCATGAGGTCCTCGAGGGTCGCGTCCGGGTGCGCGACGAGGTGCCGCGCGGCCGCGACCACCTCGACGAGGTTGTGCGGCGGCATGTTCGTCGCCATGCCGACGGCGATGCCCGACGCGCCGTTGACGAGGAGGTTGGGGATCGCCGCGGGGAGCACCGACGGCTGCGTGAGCTTGTTGTCGTAGTTGGGCACGAAGTCGACGACGTCCTCCGCCAGGTCCGCCACCATCGCCGCCGCGGCGGGCGCGAGCCGTGCCTCGGTGTACCGCGCGGCGGCCGGGCCGTCGTCGAGGGAACCGAAGTTGCCGTGCCCGTCGACCAACGGCAGGCGGAGGGAGAACGGCTGGGCCATCCGCACGAGGGCGTCGTAGATCGCCGCGTCCCCGTGGGGGTGGAGCTTGCCCATGACGTCCCCGACGACGCGGGCGGACTTCACGTAGCCGCGGTCGGGCCGCAGCCCCATCTCCGACATCTGGAATAGGATCCGGCGCTGCACCGGCTTGAGCCCGTCCCGCGCGTCCGGCAGCGCCCGGGCGTAGATGACCGAGTACGCGTACTCGAGGAACGACCCCTGCATCTCCGCCGCGACGTCGACGTCGACGATCGTCTCCTCGGCGGGCGTCGGGTCGACGGGACCGGCGGGTCGGCGAGCCATCGGGGCGTGAGCCTCCTCGGGTCGGGGCCGCCGGCGGCCGGCGGGGGACGCACCATTCTCGCGCGCCCTGCGCCCGTCCCCGGACACCGGCGCGCGGCGGGCTGCCCGGGTCGCTCGGAGG
>JAEZAR010000083.1 GCA_023430425.1 Actinomycetes bacterium
CGCCAGGGCCGCGCGGAGGGCGGCCGTGACGCTGCCGGCACCGTCGGGGACCACCGAGAGCGCGGCCGGGAGGCCGGCGTCGGCGAGCAGCCGCACGGCCGTCGGCCCCGACCGGTCCTCCGCGAGCCCGGAGGCGCACCGGTCCGACACCACGACGACCGCCGCCGCCACCGCGCCCTCGTCCACGACGGCCACGCTACCGACCGAAGGTCCCATCGTCCGCCGGGGGGGACCGGGAATACTCCGGCCATGGCCGTGGGTGTCACGGGTCGGACGCTGGCGTCGGCGCGACGCCTCGCCATCCTGCGCCTGCTGCGCGAGCGGGACGAGCCCGTCCTGGTCACCGAGGTCGCCGAGGCGACCGGGCTCCACCCGAACACCGCCCGCGAGCACCTCGACCGGCTCGTCACGGCCCGGTTCGTCGAGCGCGACGTCGATCGGCTCGGGACCCCGGGCCGCCCCCGCTGGCGCTACCGCCTCGTGCGCCGGCCCGCGGCGGCCACGGCCGACGAGCGGTTCCGGGCCGCCTACCTCGCGACCGACGACGGCGGTCCCGGGGGCGGGCCGGCGTCGGCCGCGGCCCGCCGCCAGCTCGCCGCGCTCGAGCTCCACCTCGACGACCTCGGCTTCGCCCCCGAGGTCGAGGCGACGGCCGGCGTGGTCCACCTGCGCCGCTGCCCGTACGCGACCCTCGCGCACGAGCGCACCGAGCTCATGTGCGCGGTGCACCTCGACCTCGCGCGCGACGTGCTGGCCGCGGAGGGCGGCCCGGTCACCGCGGACCGCCTGGAGCCGTTCGTCGGCCCGCGTCACTGCCTCCTGCACCTCGACGGCGCCTGACCCGCGGGGTTTTCCCGGTACTTGCCGGTGTCGCCCTCTCGCGCTCCCGCGCGATCCTCGACAGGATGGCGGCGGGACCTGGCCGCCGACGGCGATCACCAGGAGGGGACGATGGCGATCACGAGACCCGGCGTGGACCTGCGCCGGTGGGACCCGGAGGACCCCGAGCGCTGGGACGCCGGGTTCGCGTGGCGGACGCTGTGGATCACGACGTACAACCTCGTGCTGGCGTTCTGCGTCTGGTACCTCGTCTCGGCCGTCGCCCCGCGCCTCAACGACATCGGGTTCGACCTGAGCCAGTCCCAGCTGTACTGGCTCGTCGCCGTCCCGGGGCTCGCGGGCGGCTCGATGCGGCTGGTCTACATGTTCCTGCCGCCCATCGTCGGCACCCGCACCCTGGTCGGCGGATCGGCCACCCTGCTGCTGCTGCCGATGCTGGGGTGGACCTTCGCCGTGCGCGACTCGTCCACGCCCTACGGGGTGCTCCTGCTGCTGGCGGCCGCCGCGGGGGTCGGCGGCGGCGCGTTCTCCGGGTTCATGCCCTCGACGAGCTACTTCTTCCCCCGCCGGATGGCGGGCACCGCGCTCGGGCTCCAGGCGGGCATCGGCAACTTCGGCGTGAGCCTCATCCAGTTCCTCACCCCGTGGGTGGTCGGGTTCGGCCTGCTCGGCACCGCCGCGCTCACGCCGCAGCAGACGACGACCGGCGAGGACCTGTGGCTGCACAACGCCGGGCTCGTCCTCGTGCCGTGGGTGGTCCTGGGGATGGTGCTCGCGGCCGTGTTCCTGCGCCGCGTCCCGGTCGACGCCAACTTCCGCCAGCAGCTCGACATCTTCCGCGAGAAGCACACGTGGGTGATGACGGCCATCTACCTCATGACGTTCGGCGCCTTCAGCGGCTTCGCGGCCCAGCTCGGGCTGGTCATCAAGAACGAGTTCGGCGGCTTCGAGAACGCCCCCGACCCCCTGGCCTTCGCGTTCCTGGGACCCCTGATCGGCTCGGCGACCCGCGCCGCGTGGGGCCCCCTGTGCGACAGGTTCGGCGGCGCCGTGTGGACGTTCGTCGCAGGCGTCGGCATGACGGCCAGCGCCGCCTTCACGACGTTCTTCGCGGACCCCACCGACGCCGGGCAGTTCCCCGCGTTCCTGGGCGGCATGCTCGCCCTGTTCCTCTTCGCCGGGATCGGCAACGCCGGCACGTTCAAGCAGATGCCGATGATCTTCCCTCGTCGCCAGGCGGGCGGCGTCATCGGCTTCACCGCCTCGATCGCCGCCTTCGGGCCCTTCCTCGTGGGCATGGCGCTGTCGGTGGTCGCCCCGCGGGCGTTCCTCGTCGGCTGCGTCGTGTACTTCGCCTTCTGCACCTGGCTGACCTGGCACTACTACGCACGTCCCGGGGCGCCCAAGCCCAGCTGACCCGCCCCCCGCCCCACCGCGCCGAGGAGGAACGATGACGTCCACCGCCCCGCGAACCCCGCCCGGCCCGGGGCTCGACGGCCCGGCCTCCGACGCGATCCTGCGCCTCGGGCGCCACCTGCGCCGCGGGGAGGTGTCGGGGGACCTGCGCACGTTGCACCAGGTGGGCGGGCGCGACGCGGACACCTTCTACCGCGACCGGTGGAGCCACGACAAGGTCGTCCGGTCGACCCACGGGGTCAACTGCACGGGCTCGTGCTCGTGGAAGGTGTACGTCAAGGACGGGATCATCACCTGGGAGTCGCAGCAGACGGACTACCCGTCGGTCGGGCCCGACCGGCCCGAGTACGAGCCGCGCGGGTGCCCGCGGGGGGCGGCGTTCAGCTGGTACACGTACTCGCCGACCCGCGTGCGCTACCCCTACCTGCGCGGCGTCCTCCTGGAGATGTACCGCGAGGCGCGTGCCCGCACCGGCGACCCCGTGGAGGCCTGGGCCAGCATCGTCGACGACCCCGAGGCCGCGCGCCGCTACAAGGCGGCCCGCGGCAAGGGCGGTCTGGTCCGGGCCACGTGGGACGAGGCCCTCGAGGTCGTGGCGGCGGCGCAGGTGCACACCATCCGGCGCTACGGCCCGGACCGGATCGCCGGGTTCTCGCCGATCCCGGCGATGTCGATGGTGTCGCACGGGGCCGGCGCGCGGTACCACGCCCTGCTCGGGGCACCGATGCTCTCGTTCTACGACTGGTACGCGGACCTGCCGGTCGCCTCCCCGCAGGTCTTCGGCGACCAGACCGACGTGCCGGAGTCGGGGGACTGGTGGGACGCCGGCTACCTGATCATGTGGGGCTCGAACGTGCCCGTCACCCGCACGCCGGACGCGCACTGGATGGTCGAGGCGCGCTACCGCGGGCAGAAGGTCGTCGTCGTCTCCCCGGACTACGCCGACAACGTCAAGTTCGCCGACGAGTGGCTGGCCGCCGCTCCGGGCACCGACGGCGCGCTGGCGATGGCCATGGGCCACGTCGTCCTGCGCGAGTTCTACGTCGAGCGGCAGGTGCCGTACTTCGCGGACTACGCCGCCCGGTACACGGACCTGCCGTTCCTCGTGCGGCTGGAGGAGACCGACGACGGGGCGCACGTCCCCGGCAAGTTCCTCACCGCCGAGGACCTCGGGGGCGCGGAGGCGGCGGCGGAGAACGCCGCCTTCAAGACGGTGCTCCTCGACGCCCGGACGGGCGGGCCGGTGGTGCCCGGGGGCTCGCTCGGCCACCACTGGGGTGAGGCCGGCGCCGGACGCTGGAACCTCGACCTCGGTGACGTGGAGCCGATGCTCTCCGCGGGCGGCGCCGCCGTCGGGTCCCCTCGGGCGGGGGAGGCGGTCGAGGTGCTGCTCCCGCGCTTCGACACCCTCGACGGTGCGGCCGCGACCGTGCGGCGCGGGGTGCCGGTGCGCCGCGTCGGCGGGCACCTCGTGACCACCGTCCTCGACCTGCTGCTGGCGCAGTACGGCGTCGGGCGCGACGGCCTGCCCGGTGAGTGGCCGACCGGCTACGACGACGCGACGCAGCCGTGCACCCCCGCCTGGCAGGAGCAGTTCACCGGGGTCCCGGCGGCCAAGGCCGAGCGGATCGGCCGGGAGTTCGCGGCCAACGCCGAGGAGTCGCGCGGCCGGTCGATGATCCTCATGGGCGCGGGGACCAACCACTGGTTCCACTCCGACACGATCTACCGGTCGTTCCTCGCGCTCACCACGCTCACCGGCTGCCAGGGCGTCAACGGCGGCGGCTGGGCGCACTACGTCGGGCAGGAGAAGTGCCGTCCGGTCACCGGTCACGGCCTGTACGCCAACGCGCTGGACTGGTCGCGCCCGCCGCGCACGATGGTGCAGACCGCCTACTGGTACCTGCACACCGACCAGTTCCGCTACGACGCCTTCGGCGCCGACACGCTCGCGGCCCACGTGCCGGGCCGCACAGGGGGCCACCTGACGGGGAAGGCGACGGCCGACGTCGTCGCCCAGTCCGCCCGGCTCGGCTGGATGCCGTCGTACCCGACGTTCGACCGGAACCCGCTGGACCTCGCGGACGAGGCGGCCGCCGCCGGCGTCGGCGTGCCCGAGCACGTCGTGACCCAGCTGCAGGCCGGCCGGCTGCGCTTCGCCGCCGAGGACCCCGACGCGCCGGAGAACTTCCCGCGCGTGCTCACGGTGTGGCGGGCGAACCTGCTCGGGAGCTCGGCGAAGGGCAACGAGTACTTCCTGCACCACCTGCTCGGCACCGACTCGAACCTGCGGGCCACCGAGGCGCCACCGGACGCACGGCCGCGGGACGTGGTGTGGCGGGACGAGGCGCCCACGGGCAAGCTCGACCTGCTCGTGTCGCTGGACTTCCGGATGACGAGCACGACCGTCTACTCCGACGTCGTGCTGCCGGCGGCCACGTGGTACGAGAAGTTCGACCTCAACACCACGGACATGCACCCGTTCGTGAACTCGTTCAGCCCGGCGATCGCACCGCCGTGGCAGACGCGCACGGACTTCGACATCTTCCACGGGATGGCGCGCCGGTTCAGCGAGCTGGCGGCCGAGCACCTCGGGGTGCGGCGCGACGTCGTCGCGGTGCCCCTCATGCACGACACCCCCGACGAGCTCGCGACGCCGCACGGGGTGGTGCGCGACTGGCGCGCGGGCGAGTGCGACCCGGTGCCGGGCGTGACGATGCCGCGGATCGTCACCGTCGAGCGCGACTACGGCGCGATCGCCGCGAAGATGGCGACGCTCGGGCCCCTGCTGGACACCCTCGGGGCCACGACGAAGGGCGTGACCTTCGACGTGCGCGAGGAGGTCGACTACCTCGGCCGGAAGAACGGCGTCGCGCAGGGCACGGGCAGCGTCGTGGAGGGACGGCCGCTGCTCACGCGGGACGTGCACGTGTGCGACGCGATCCTGGCGCTGTCCGGCACCACGAACGGACGGCTCGCGGTGCAGGGGTTCCACACGCTGGAGAAGCGGACGGGCACGGCGATGGCCGACCTGGCCGCCGAGCACGAGGGCAAGCTCGTGACGTTCGCCGACACGCAGGGGGCGCCGACCACCGTCATCACCTCGCCCGAGTGGTCCGGCACCGAGCACGGTGGCCGGCGCTACTCCCCGTTCACCGTCAACGTCGAGCGGCTCAAGCCGTGGCACACCCTGACCGGACGCCAGCACTTCTACCTCGACCACGACTGGATGGCGGAGCTGGGGGAGGGCCTGCCGGTGTTCCGGCCGCCGCTGAACATGGACGCGCTGTTCGGCGAGCACGCCGTCGGGCACACCGGCGAGGTGGAGGGTGCGGGTGGCGCCGTCGGGGTGACGGTGCGCTACCTGACGCCGCACAACAAGTGGTCGATCCACTCGGAGTACCAGGACAACCTCTTCATGCTGTCGCTGTCCCGGGGCGGCCCGACGATCTGGATGAGCGACCGCGACGCCGCGAAGGCCGGCATCGCCGACAACGACTGGGTCGAGGCGGTCAACCGCAACGGGGTGGTCGTGGCGCGGGCCGTCGTCTCGCACCGGATGCCCGAGGGCACCGTGTACATGCACCACGCGCAGGACCGGCTCATCGACGTGCCCCGGTCGGAGACCACCGGCCGGCGCGGCGGCATCCACAACTCCCTGACGCGGCTGCTCATCAAGCCGAGCCACCTCATCGGCGGCTACGCCCAGCTGTCGTACGCCTTCAACTACCTCGGGCCCACCGGTAACCAGCGCGACGAGGTCACGGTCGTGCGGCGCCGTGGCCAGGAGGTGACGTACTGATGCGGGTCACCGAGCGGCGACGTCCGCAGCGAGGAACGAGCGGAGGCGGAGCGCGATGAGAGTCATGGCCCAGATGGCGATGGTGATGAACCTCGACAAGTGCATCGGCTGCCACACGTGCTCCGTCACGTGCAAGCAGGCGTGGACGAACCGCACCGGCACCGAGTACGTGTGGTTCAACAACGTCGAGACCCGCCCGGGTCAGGGCTACCCGCGCACGTACGAGGACCAGGAGAAGTGGGAGGGCGGCTGGACGCTGAACCGGCGCGGGCGCCTGCAGCTCAAGGCGGGCGGGCGCCTGAAGAACCTCCTGACGATCTTCGCGAGCCCGAAGCAGCCGTCCATCGACGAGTACTACGAGCCGTGGACCTACGACTACGAGCGGCTGACGAGCGCGCCGCTGGGTGAGCACACGCCCGTCGCCCGCCCCAAGTCGCTGCTCTCCGGCCAGGACATGCAGATCTCGTGGAGCGCGAACTGGGACGACGACCTCGGCGGGGCACCGGCCCTGACGCAGGCCGACCCCGTGCTCGCGAAGGTCTCGGACAAGGTGCGGCTCGAGTTTGAGCAGACCTTCATGTTCTACCTGCCCCGCATCTGCGAGCACTGCCTCAACCCGTCGTGCGCGGCGTCGTGCCCGTCCGGTGCCATCTACAAGCGGGCCGAGGACGGCATCGTCCTGGTCGACCAGGACCGGTGCCGGGGCTGGCGCAAGTGCGTCACCGGGTGCCCCTACAAGAAGGTCTACTTCAACCACCGCACGGGCAAGGCCGAGAAGTGCACGTTCTGCTTCCCGCGCATCGAGGTCGGCCTGCCGACGGTGTGCTCGGAGACGTGCGTGGGGCGCCTGCGCTACATCGGCCTGGTGCTCTACGACGCCGACCGGGTGCTCGCCGCGGCGAGCGAGCCCGACGAGACCAAGCTCCTCGCGGCCCAGCGCTCGGTGCTCCTCGACCCGGACGACCCGGAGGTGCAGCGCGCCGCCGAGGCCTCCGGGATCCCGCGCGACTGGGTCGAGGCGGCCCGGCGGTCCCCGGTGTGGTCGCTGATCCACCGGTACGAGGTGGCGCTGCCGCTGCACCCGGAGTACCGGACCATGCCGATGGTCTGGTACATCCCGCCCCTCTCGCCGGTCGTGGACGTCGTGCAGGAGACGGGCGAGGACGCGGAGGACCGGGGGAACCTGTTCGCGGCCATCGACGCGCTGCGGATTCCCGTGGAGTACCTCGCCGAGCTGTTCACCGCGGGCGACGTCGCCCCGGTCGACGCGGTGCTCCGCCGGCTCGCGGCGATGCGCTCGTACATGCGGGACATCTCGATGGGCCGCGACGGCGACCCGTCGATCCCCGCGGCCGTGGGGATGACGACGAGCCAGATGGAGGGGATGTACCGCCTCCTGGCGCTGGCCAAGTACGACGAGCGCTACGTCATCCCGACCGCGCACGCCGAGCAGGCCCACTCCCTCGAGGAGCTCGCCACCGAGTGCTCCCTCGACTACGAGGGCGGGCCGGGGATGGGTGGCTCCGGCCCGTTCGGGGAGGGCTCCGGCGGCGCGTACCTCAACGACCCCATCGCCGTGGAGAACTTCCACATGCTCAAGCAGCGGCAGACGACGGACACGGTCGCGGACCCCGCGACGCGCAAGGCGCGGGTCAACCTGCTCAACTGGGACGGCAAGGGCGTGCCGCCGGGGATGTTCCCGCCGAAGGCGGACGGCGGCCCGGGCGGCGGCCCCCGCCTGCGCGAGCCGGACGAGGCGGCGGCGCCCGCCGTCGTGCAGCCGCTGCCGGCCGGCGG
>JAEZAR010000085.1 GCA_023430425.1 Actinomycetes bacterium
CGGGCCCGGCCGGTCGGGACCGGGCGTCGGCCTCAAGGTCCTCCGCGGTGGGTGCCGATGGAGGGTGGTCCGGCCACCACCCGGGGCCGGATCCCGACGGGCGCGACCACCCCGCGTGCCCCGGACGACAGGACCACCGTGCGCTCCGAGCCCGCCGCCGACCCGACGTTCCCGCGCCGTCCCCGGGTGGACGCTCCCCGGCCCACCCTCGCCGCCGTGCGGCGGTCCGCGCTGGCGACCCTCGCGCTCGTCGGGCTCGCCGTCGGCGGGCTCGCCCCCACGCCGGCAGCGGGCACCCCGACGGTCGCGTCGACCCCGGTGCTCGCGTCGACGGCGGGCACCCCGCTGCTCGCGTCGACGTCGGGCACCCCGCTCAGCTGGGCGCCGCCCGTCCTGACCGACCCCCTCGTGATCGACGTCTCCGCCACCCGGCGCGACCTCGTCCTCGACCCGGCGCGGGACTACGTCCTGCGCATGCCCGGCACCCCGCTGACCGTGCTCGGGGGCCTGCGGGTGACCGGGGGGAACGACGTCGTCCTCGTCGGCGGGGAGATCTCCGTCCCGGCCGGGGCCACGGCGACCAACAGCGACAACCGCGGCCTGTACCTGAAGAACCAGACCGGGACCGTCCACGTCGAGGGGCTCGCGATCACCGGCCCCGGGCTCGGCGAGGGCATCAACCTCGACCAGCGCGCGGGCGGCGTCGTGCAGCTGCAGAACCTGCGGATCGACACGGTCCACGGCTCCGCGAAGGGGCACCACGCGGACCTCATCCAGACCTGGGCGGGGCCCCGGCAGCTGCTCGTCGACGGCCTGACCGGGTCGACGCAGTACCAGGGGTTCTTCCTGCTGCCGCTCCAGATGGGCAGCCAGCGCCCGGAGGTCGTCGACCTGCGGCGGGTCGACGTCACCGGCACGTCCACGAGCGGGCACCTCATCTGGCGCGACACCCAGTCGTGGCCGCTCACGCTCACGGACGTCTGGCTCGCCCCGCGGTACCCCGACAACCCCGCGACGTTCCTGTACCCGAGCGGCACCGGCGCCGGCACGGAGGCGTGGCCGTCCGTGCGGGTCGGCGCTCCGCCCGGCGGGCCGTTCGTGCCGGTCGGTACGGCCGGCACCGGCTACGTCTCGCCGGGGTACCGCGACGCCACGGGCGGCTCGACCGCGCCGCCCACCCCGCTGGTCGCCCCCGTCGTCGGGGCGGTCGCCGGGGCGCGGCTCGCCGGCGGGAGCCACTACACGGCCGCGTCCTCCGTCGAGCTGACCTGGAGCGGGTCCGGGCCGGCCGCGACCTCCTACCAGGTGCTGCGGGACGGCGTCGTGGTGGGCACTGTGAGCGCCCCGACCACGCGTGCGGTCGTCCCGCTCCCGACGGGCCCCAGCAGCGTCACCGTCCGCGCCCGGGCGGACGGTCAGCCCGACGCGACCTCCGGTGCCGTGACAGTGGTGCGCGACGGCGTGGCCCCCGTGATCTCCACGGGCCCGGCCGTCGCGCTCCGCACGGGCACGCTGTCCTCGTCGGGGGCGGCGCCCCTCGTGCTGAGCTGGGCGGCGACCGACGATGCGCGGCTGCGCGACGTGTCCCTCACCTCGCCCGTCGCGGCCACCTACCTGCCGACCCAGGACAAGGGCTACGTCAACGTCGCAGCGGGAACCCGCTCGTGGACTCTCGTGGCTCGCGACGAGGCCGGGAACACGGCCACCCGGGTGCGCGACGTCGCCGTGGCGGTCGTCCCGGAGGGGTCGGCGCAGCGCACGGGCACCTGGACGACGGTTGCCGACAGCCGGCACCACGGCGGGACGGCCCTGCGGGCCACCGCCGCGGGGGTGTCGATGAGCCACACCTTCACCGGGACCAGCGTGGCGTGGGTCGCCCACCGCAGCTCGACCAGCGGACGCGCCGTCGTCTACGTCGACGGCGCCAAGGTGACGACCCTCGACCTGGGCGCGACCTCCGCGAGCTACAGCCAGGTGGTCTGGAACCGGTCGTGGCCGACGTCGGGCACCCACACCGTGCGTGTCGTCGTCGAGGGCACCGCCGGGCGTCCCGGCGTCACGAGCGACGGGTTCGTCTCGGTCGGCTGAGGCGAACGCCACGGGGGACGCACGGGGCGGCACGGGGGCAGCGCCGGCGCCCGAGCCGTCGGCGCACCGCGCCCCACCGAGCCCAACCGACGACGTGCCGCGTTCAGGTGTGCATGGCGCGCTCCGTCCCGCGCCGGATGTCACATCGCCACGCCCGCAGGTAACGTTTGAGTTACCAACATCTCATCAGGGTTGTGGTTTTGGTAGGTGTCGGAGCAGACTGTGCGACACCGGCCGTCTGCCACACCCCCGTGCGGCACACGTTGCCGCATCATGTAGGTCACTTCGATCGACTGGCATCCCAACGGAGGGAACCCGGTATGAGAAGGAAGTCCGCCCTCGCAGCCGCAGCAGCGGCCGGGCTCGTCGCATCACTCGCCGCATGCTCGACCGGGGGCGCTGCCGAGGGCGGCTCCGCAGGTGGTGCCGGAGGGGGTGACGACGTCGAGCTCGCCGACTCGATCACCGTCTGGCACAACTCCGCGACCAAGCCGGCGGTGTTCAACCTCTTCGAGAACTTCACGGCCGAGACCGGCATCGAGATCGAGCTGGTCGCGATCCCGGCGGACGCGTTCCAGAGCACGGTCAACACCAAGTGGGGGACCGGGGACCGTCCGGACATCCTCGAGTTCCACCCCGACTTCCAGCCGATGCTCGCCCTGAACCCGGCGGAGACGCTCCAGGACCTCTCGGACATGGAGTTCGTGAGCAAGTCGGGCAACCTCTACGACAACAACGCGTCGTACGACGGCAAGGTGTACGCGGCGATCACCGGGTTCCCGTCGATCTTCGGCATCTACTACAACAAGGCCGTCTTCGAGGAGGCAGGCGTCGAGCCCCCGGGGAGCTTCGCGGACCTCATGGACATCTGCTCCGCCCTGGAGGGCACCGGCGTCGCGCCGATCTACGAGTCGGGCGCCAGCCTCTGGCCGACCCAGCTCCTCATCTCGCAGTACCTCGTCGACCTCGACATCGACAGCGAGTACGGGAACAAGGTCGCCACGAACGAGGTCGAGCTCACCGACCCGGACGGGCCCTTCGTCGAGGCGCTGACCGCCTACACGGACCTCCGCGACGCAGGGTGCTTCAACGACGACTACTCCACCGGGACGTTCGAGAACGCCCTGGCCGCCGTCTACGACGGCAGCGCCGCGATGACCGCTCTGCACTCCGACGTCTACCCGCAGCTCCTCGCGGCCGCGGGCGACGACGACCAGCTGCTGTCGGACACCATCGGCTTCATCACGGTGTCCAAGGAGTCCAACCGCGGCCTGTACATCCCCGGCCCGCTCGGCACGTTCTTCGCGCCGAAGACCGGCGACGCGGCCAAGGAGGCGGCGGCCCGTGCGTTCATCGAGTACGCGACGGGTGACGGCTACGCGCAGTTCCTCGAGGACAGCGACGGCGTGCCCATGATCGAGGGCTTCCCGCAGCCGACCGGCCGCACGCCGCTCCAGGAGTCGTTCGAGGCGGCGTTCGACGGCGCCCAGACCGCCCTGCTGTCCCGGCTTCCCGGGTTCGGCTCGTTCCCCGTCGAGGCAGGCAGGCTGCTGAACGGGGAGCAGACGCCCGAGCAGGTCGCCGCGAACATGCAGACGGCCGTCGAGCAGGCATCGAGGGCGGCGGGTCAGCCGGGATGGTGATCTCTGCCATCGACAGCGCCACCGCAGGGAAGGAGGGGGCCCGCCGTCCGCGGCGGGCCCCCCGCCCCCGCGGTGAGGCGGGCGGAGCCCGGCGGGTCCGCCGGTCCCGCCGGCAGCGCTGGCTCTGGTTCCTGCTGCCCTCGCTCCTCCTGGTCGGCTTCTTCTTCGTCCTGCCCTTCGTGCTCAACGTGCCGTTCGCCTTCTCCCAGTGGAGCAGCTACAGCAGCCGCATCCCGTTCGTCGGGTTCGACAACTTCACCCTCATGTGGGAGAGCGGCGCGCTGCCCGGCGCGATCCGGATCACCCTCGTCTACGCCGTCATCGCGATGGCCGTGCAGAACGTCGTCGCCCTCTCGCTGGCGGTCGCGCTGCGCGACTCGAACCGCGTGAACACGTTCTTCCGCTCGGTGTACTTCCTGCCCGTCCTCATGTCGCCGCTGGCCGCCGGGTACGTCTGGCGGGGCATCGTCGACCCGCGCGGCCCGCTCAACGCCGCGATCGCGACGGTGGTCCCGGGCTTCGACTTCGCCTGGCTCGGGCACCCGGTGAGCGCCGTCGCGACGGTGGCGTTCGTCGACGGGTGGAAGTGGTCGGGCATCGCCACCCTCGTCTACATCGCCGGACTGAACAGCATCCCGGCGTCGGTGAAGGAAGCGGCCCTCGTGGACGGCGCCAACGCCTGGACGCGGTTCTGGCGCATCACCGTACCCCTGCTGGCGCCCGCCTTCACGTTCAACATCACCACCACGCTCGTCGGGGCCCTCAGCGCGTACGACGTCATCGCCGCCGCGACGAGCGGTGGTCCGGGCACGAGCACCACGACCCTGAACGTCGCCGTCCAGCAGCAGTTCAGCTACGGGTACTTCGGCACGGCGAGCATGCTGAGCCTGACCGTGACGCTGCTGGTCGTCGCCGTCGCGGTCCCGCTCGTGTGGTGGCTGCGCAGGCGGGAGGTCGTCGGATGACGCAGCAGCTCTCCGCGCCGCCGATCGCCGCGCCCCCCGTGATCCGTCATCGTCGCCGCCGGGTCGATCGCGCCTGGTGGCGCTCCCCGGTGAAGTACACGCTCCTCACCCTCTTCGGTGTCGCGTGGGTCGGCGTGCCGATCTGGCTGGTCCTGGTGAACTCCTTCAAGACCGAGGGCGAGGCGGCGCTGCTGTCCCTGGCCCTGCCGACCCAGTGGTCGCTCGTCGAGAACTACACGGCGGTCTTCACGCGCGGCAACTACCTCGCCGGCCTGCGCAACAGCCTGCTCGTGGCGGTGCCCACGGTGGTCGTCGTCCTGCTCCTCGGCTCGCTCGCGTCATGGGCGTACGCCCGCACCCGGCGCAGGTCGACGCAGGTGTTCTTCTACGTCACGGCGCTGTCGATCCTGCTCCCCCCCGCCGTGATCCCGACGATCTTCCTCCTGGACACCATCGGGCTGGACGGCTCGACGGCCGGGTACGCGCTCATGATGATGGGCTCGCGGATGGGGCTCGTCGTCTTCCTCACGACGGGCTTCGTCCGTGGCCTGCCGATCGAGCTGGAGGAGGCCGCAGCGATCGACGGCGCCTCTCGGCTGCGCACGTTCTTCTCGGTCATGCTGCCGATGCTCCGCTCGATCCTGCTGGTCGGCGGGGTGCTCATCGTGATCGTGGTGTGGAACGACTTCTTCTTCGCCCAGCTCATGCTGAAGTCGTCGGCCAACGCGACCCTCCCGCTGACCCTGTACTCGTTCGCGTCCACCTCCATCTCCGGCCTGCGGTGGAACCTCGTCTTCGCGCACCTCGTCATGACGAGCGCCCCCCTCGTGCTCCTCTACCTGCTCGCGCAACGCCGGATCCTCGCGGGGCTGACGGAGGGCGGCCTCAAGGGATGACCGAACCGGCGCCGCACCGACCCGCGGCGGCCGCCCCCAGACCCGACCCACCGCGCCCACCGCCACGAGAGCTCCGGAGAGAGGACGCACATGCAGCCCGCCCGTTTCACGATCAACCCCGGATTCGCCGTCGCGCCGGTGAGCCGCCGCCTCTTCGGGTCGTTCGTCGAGCACATCGGCCGGTCGATCTACGGCGGGATCTTCGAGCCGGACCACCCGACCGCCGACGAGGAGGGCTTCCGGCGCGACGTGCTGGACGTGGCGCGGGAGCTGGACCTCAGCGGGATCCGCTACCCAGGGGGGAACTTCGTCTCGGGCTACCGGTGGGAGGACGGCGTCGGGCCCAGGGAGCAGCGGCCGACGCGGCGGGACGTGGCCTGGCACTCGACGGAGACGAACGCGGTGGGCCTCCACGAGTTCGCGTCCTGGGTCGACAAGCTGGGTGCCGACCTCATGCTCGCGGTGAACCTCGGCACGCGGGGCACGGCGGAGGCCCTCGACCTCATCGAGTACGCCAACGGGGCGCCGGGCTCGACGCTGGCGGACCAGCGCGCCGCGAACGGCCGGCCCGAGCCGTTCGGCATCAGGACCTGGTACCTCGGCAACGAGATGGACGGCCCGTGGCAGCTCGGCTACCGCAGCGCGGACGAGTACGGCGCGCTCGCCGCCCGCACGGCCAAGGCCCTGCGCCAGTTCGACCCGGACATCGAGCTCGTCGTGTGCGGCTCCTCCCACCACCACATGCCCACGTTCGGCGACTGGGAGCGCACCGTCCTGCAGCACACCTACGACGACGTCGACTCCATCTCCTGCCACGGGTACTACGAGGAGAAGGACGGCGACCTCGGGTCGTTCCTCGCGTCGAGCACGAGCATGGACCGCTTCATCGGCGAGGTCGTCGCGACCGCCGACCACGTCAAGGCGCTCAAGCGGAGCACCAAGACGATGACCATCTCGTTCGACGAGTGGAACGTCTGGTACATCGAGAAGGGCCTGAGCGGGACCGAGGGGATCTACCGGAGCGAGGACATCCGCGGGTCGGACTGGCCGGTGGGCCCCCGCGTCGCGGAGGACGTCTACTCGGTGGCCGACGCCGTCGTCGTCGGGAGCCTGCTGATCACCCTGCTCAAGCACGCGGACCGCGTCACGTCCGCCTGCCTGTCCATGCTGGTCAACGCCATGGCGCCGATCCGCACGGAGCCGGGCGGGACCGTCTGGCGCCAGGCGACGTTCCACCCGTTCGCCCAGACCTCCAGGTGGGCGCGGGGGGTCTCCCTCGACGTGCGGATCTCGAGCGGCACGTACGAGACCAAGGACTACGGCACGGTCCCGCTCGCCGACGCCGCGGCCACCTTCGACGAGGAGACCGGCCGGTACGCGGTCTTCGCGGTGAACCGGTCGACGACGGAGCCGCTGGAGGTCGAGGTCGACGTCCAGCACCCGGGCGGAGTGTCGCTGGCCGAGGCCCTGCTGCTCACCGACCCGGACCCGTACGCGACGAACTCGCCCGAGGCGCCGGACCGCGTGGTGCCGCGCCCGAACGACTCCGCGCACCTGAGGGACGGACGCCTGGTGTTCACGCTCCCCCCCGTGGCGTGGGGGATGGTCCGCCTCGTCGCGGACGACGTCGAGCGAGCCCGGACGCGGTGACCCGGGCGGAGGGGCGGGAACGGTGACGAGGCTGACCAACGACCCGCGCGACTTCGCCGCGGAGATGACCGAGGGCTTCGTGGCGGCGAACGGCGCGTACGTGCGTGCGGTCGAGGGCGGGGTCGTCCGGGCGTCCGGGGTGCGCGAGGGTGCGGTGGCGGTCGTCGTCGGCGGGGGCTCGGGGCACTACCCCGCGTTCGCGGGCCTGGTGGGCCGTGGCCTGGCGGCAGGCGCCGCGATGGGCAACATCTTCGCCTCGCCCGCGGCGGCCCAGGTCGAGACCGTCGCCCGGGCGGCCGAGCGGGGCGGCGGCGTCCTGCTCTCCTACGGCAACTACGCCGGCGACGTGCTGAACTTCGACGAGGCCCAGCGGGCCCTGCGCGCCGACGGCATCGCGTGCGAGACGGTCGTGGTCACGGACGACGTGTCCAGCGCCCCCGCGGACCGGTCCCACCTGCGGCGGGGTGTGGCCGGCGACCTGGTGGTCTTCAAGTGCGCCGGCGCGGCGGCCGAGGCCGGACACCCGCTCGCGGAGGTGGTGCGCGTCGCACGCCTGGCGAACGAGCGCACGCGGACGCTCGGTGTCGCGTTCTCCGGCTGCACGCTGCCCGGAGCCGGTGAGCCGTTGTTCACCGTGCCGGCCGGTCGGATGGGTCTGGGCATGGGGGTCCACGGGGAGCCGGGTCTGGCCGAGGTCGAGGTGCCGACGGCGGACGGGCTCGCGGAGACGCTCGTCGAGCGGTTGCTCGCCGAGGCGCCGGCCGGGGCCCTCGCCCCGGGCGGGGCGCGGGTGGTCCCGATCCTCAACGGTCTCGGCTCGGTGAAGTACGAGGAGATGTTCGTCGTCTACCGCCGGGTCGCCCAGGTGCTCGCGGGCCAGGGGCTCGCTGTCGTGGACCCCCAGGTCGGCGAGTTCTGCACGAGCTTCGACATGGCGGGGCTCTCGCTGACCCTGTTCTGGCCCGACGACGAGCTCGAGCTCCTCTGGCGGGCCCCCGCGGACGCCCCCGCGTACCGCAGGAGCACCGTTCGGTCTGCGCCCGACGCCGCGTCCCCGCCCGACGCCGCGTCCTGGCCCGACGCCGCGTCCCCGCCCGACGCCGCGTCCCCGTCCGACGCCGCGTCCCCCCGCGCCCAGGCGGCGCCCCTCGCCCAGGTCACGGGCTCCACC
>JAEZAR010000100.1 GCA_023430425.1 Actinomycetes bacterium
CGCGCGACGAGACGCCCGAGGGGACCGCACCCCTCCTCGCGCGCGAGCTGCCGGGCGTGGCCGAGGCGATCCGCCGGGCGTCGGCGGACGTCGTGCCCACCGCCGTGCTCTCGCGCGGGCTCGCCGGCGTGACCGCGGACGGAGCCGTCGTGGTCAACCTGCCCGGCAGTCGCGGCGGGGTGAGCGACGGGCTCGCCGTGCTCCTGCCGCTGCTCCCCCACCTGCTCGACCAGATCGCCGGAGGTGACCACGGATGACCGCTGCCCCCGGGGCGCTCGTCGGCCTGTCCGCGGAGCCGTTGTCGGCGGCCGCGCACCTCACCGCCGTCGAGGACCCGCGGTCGGGGGCCGTGGCGGTCTTCGTCGGCCGGGTCCGCGACCACGACCCCGGGGTGACCGGCACGGTGGTCGCGCTCGAGTACACGGCCCACCCGGACGCACCGGCCGTCCTGGCGCGCCTCGCCGACGCGGCGCAGGCCCGCGAGGGCGTGCTCGGCGTCGCGCTGAGCCACCGGGTCGGCACGCTCGGGGTCGGCGAGCCGGCCCTCGTCGCGGTGGTCGCCACCGCGCACCGCGAGCTGGCCTTCGAGGTCTGCCGGGACCTCGTCGAGGCGGTGAAGGCCGACCTGCCCGTGTGGAAGCGGGAGGTGCTGGCCGACGGGTCGCACGTCTGGTCGGGGCTGACGTGAGCACCCCAGCCGTCGGCACGGGCCCGGCGCCCCTCACGGACCGGTTCGGCCGCGTCCACCGCGACCTGCGCATCTCCCTCACCGACAGGTGCTCGCTCCGCTGCACCTACTGCATGCCCGCGGAGGGCGTCCCGTGGCTGCCCGGGCCGACGATGCTCACCACCGACGAGCTCGTGCGGGTCGCGGCCGTGGCGGTCGCGATCGGGATCACCGAGATCCGCCTCACCGGGGGCGAGCCGCTGCTGCGGCCGGACGTCGTCACGGTCGTCGAACGGCTGGCGCAGCTGACGGGGCCCGCGGGGGCACCGGAGGTCTCGCTGACCACCAACGCCCTGCGCCTGCCGGCGCTCGCGGGCCCGCTGCGCGACGCCGGCCTGGCCCGGGTCAACATCAGCCTCGACACCCTGGACCGCGACCGGTTCCGCACGCTCACGCGCCGCGACCGCCTGCCGCAGACCCTCGCCGGGATCGCCGCCGCCGACGCCGTCGGGCTGCACCCGGTCAAGCTCAACGCCGTGGTCATGCGCGGCGTGAACGAGGACGAGGTCGTCGACCTCGTGCGCTTCGCGGTGGCCCACGGCTACCAGATGCGGTTCATCGAGCAGATGCCGCTGGACGCCGGGCACACCTGGGACCGACGGGCGATGGTGACGCAGGCGGAGATCCTGGACCGCCTGACGAGCGCGTTCACCCTCACCGAGCTGCCGGGGCGGGGGTCCGCGCCCGCGGAGCTCTGGCAGGTGGACGAGGGCCCGGCGACCGTCGGGGTCATCGCCTCCGTCTCCGCGCCGTTCTGCGGCGCCTGCGACCGGCTCCGTCTCACCGCCGACGGGCAGCTGCGGGCGTGCCTGTTCGCCCGGACCGAGACCGACCTGCGGACGCTGCTGCGCGGGGAGGAGGCGACCGACGGCGACGCCGGCACGCCGGGTGGCACCCGGCCCGCCGACCTCGACGCACGCCTCGAGGCGGCCTTCCGCGCGTGCCTGGCGGGCAAGCGGGCCGGGCACGACATCGACGACCCGGCCTTCCTCCAGCCCGACCGGCCGATGAGCGCGATCGGCGGCTGACGGCCCGGACGGCTCCCTCAGCCCCCGGCGAAGGGCGGGAGGACGTCGACGGTGGCCCCGTCGAGCAGGGGCGTCGCGCCGTCGTCGAGCCGGACGCCGTCGGCCAGCAGCGCGCACCGACCGAGCACCCGCTCGAGCGCGTCACCGTGGCGGGCGACCAGGAGCCCGCGGAGCTCGCCCGCCGTCGCCGCGGGGAGCGTCTCCTCGGTGACGCCGGCCGCCTCGGCGGCGCCGGCGAAGTAGCGGACCCGGATCACGCCGGCCCCTCGGGCGACCACGCCTGGGCGAGCTCGGTGACCCTCGTCGCGACCTCGTCGAACGCGTCGCGGCCCCCACCCCGCGCGCCGACGGCGGCGCCCACGAGGAACGCGGTGAGGGGGACGGCGGGGCGGCCGACCCCGGCGGCCGTCTCCCGGGCGAGGTCGAGGACCGCCTCGACGTCGACCACCCCGGGCTCCAGGCCGAGCTCGTCGGTGAGCCGGGCCACCCACCGGTGGACGTCGGCTCCGGGCGGGCCGTGCGGGCTCATCGACCTCTCCCTCCGGGCGTCGCGTCGAACGCGGCCACATCCTGCCAGGTGTCGGTGTCGTCGGCGGCGTGGCCGACCCCGACCCCGACCAGGTCGAGACCCGCGACGAGGCTGCGGACCGACCTGTCCCGGGTGCCGCCCTCGGCCCGCAGCCGACCGAGGGCCCGGTCGAGCGCGGCGCGCCGGTACACGCCCACCAATGGCTGGGGGCGGCCCTGTGCGTCGACGGCCACGACGCCGTCCCGGCCCTCGGCACCGGGCCCCCCGGCGCCGTCGAGCAGTGCGGGCACCACCTCGCCGGCTCGGGGCACGTCGCAGGCGAGCACGACCACCCACGTGGCCTCGTCCGGGCCGTCGGTGGTCAGGGA
>JAEZAR010000209.1 GCA_023430425.1 Actinomycetes bacterium
GGCTCGGGCCGGGCGCCGTCACGGTCGCCGGAGCCGTGGTCGACACGACGTCCCCGTCACCCGCCGGACGCTCGGACGGCGCCGCCGCGGCCGGCTCGGGCTGCGACGCGGCCGCGTCACCGTCGGCGGGCGACTCGCCGCCCTCCCCCTCCGCGGGCGCGATCTTGACCTCGAGGTTGTACAGGAACGTGACCGACTCCTCCTTGATCGCGTCGGTCATCGCCTGGAAGAGCTGGAAGCCCTCGCGCTGGTACTCCACCAGCGGGTCGCGCTGGGCCATCGCCCGCAGCCCGATGCCGTCCTTGAGGTAGTCCATCTCGTACAGGTGCTCGCGCCACTTGCGGTCGAGCACCGAGAGCACGACGCGGCGCTCGAGGTCGCGCAGGTTGTCGGCGCCGAGCTGCTCCTCGCGCCGCTCGTAGGCGACGCGCGCGTCGGACCGGACCTCCTCCAGGAGCAGGTCGCGCGTCAGCCGGTGCGCGGAACCCGCCTCCTCGAGGACCTCCTCCGGGGTGATCGAGATCGGGTAGACGAGCTTCAGGGCGCTCCACAGCGCCTCCAGGTCCCAGTCCTCCGGGTTGCCCTCGGCGGTGGCACCGTCGACGTAGGACGTGATGACGTCGGTGATGAAGTGCTGGATCTGCTCGTGCATGTCCTCGCCCTGCAGCACCCGACGCCGCTCGGCGTAGATCACGGTGCGCTGTCGCGACATCACGTCGTCGTACTTCAGGACGTTCTTGCGGACCTCGAAGTGCCGTGCCTCGACCTGGGACTGGGCGCTCTGGATGCCGCGCGTGACGATCTTGCTCTCCAGCGGCAGGTCGTCGGGGTAGGCCGCGCGGTTCATCATCGACTCGGCCAGGCCGGAGTTGAACAGGCGCATCAGGTCGTCGGTCATCGACAGGTAGAACCGGGACTCGCCCGGGTCGCCCTGCCGCCCGGAGCGACCGCGGAGCTGGTTGTCGATGCGGCGTGACTCGTGGCGCTCGGTGCCGAGCACGTACAGGCCCCCGAGCTCGACCACCTCGTCGTGCTCCGCGGCGACCGCGGCGCGCGTCCGCTCCAGGACGTCCGGCCAGGCGGCCTCGTACTCCTCGGGGTTCTCGGCGGGGTCGAGGCCCTGCTCGGCGAGCGCCTGCACCGCCATGAACTCGGCGTTGCCGCCGAGCATGATGTCGGTGCCGCGGCCGGCCATGTTGGTGGCGACCGTCACGGCGCCCTTGCGGCCCGCCTGGGCGACGATCGCGGCCTCGCGCGCGTGCTGCTTCGCGTTGAGCACCTCGTGCGGGATCCCGCGCCGGCGCAGCGCCTGCGAGAGCTTCTCGCTCTTCTCCACGCTCACGGTGCCGACGAGCACCGGCTGGCCCTGGGCGTGCCGTTCGACGATGTCGTCGACGACCGCCTTGAACTTGACCTCCTCGTTCTTGTAGACGAGGTCGGGCTGGTCGAGCCGGATCATCGGCTTGTTCGTCGGGATGGGCACGACGCCGAGCTTGTAGGTGCTCATGAACTCGGCGGCCTCGGTCTCGGCGGTGCCGGTCATGCCCGCGAGCTTGTCGTAGAGGCGGAAGTAGTTCTGCAGCGTGATCGTGGCGAGCGTCTGGTTCTCCGCCTTGATCTGCACGCCCTCCTTGGCCTCGATGGCCTGGTGCATGCCCTCGTTGTAGCGGCGGCCGGGCAGCATGCGCCCGGTGTGCTCGTCGACGATGAGCACCTCACCGTTCATGACGACGTAGTCCTTGTCGCGCTTGTAGAGCTCCTTGGCCCGCAGCGCGTTGTTGAGGAAGCCGATGAGCGGCGTGTTGAGCGACTCGTAGAGGTTCTCGATGCCGAGGTAGTCCTCGACCTTCTCGATGCCGGGCTCGAGGACGCCGACCGTGCGCTTCTTCTCGTCGACCTCGTAGTCGACCTCGGGGTGCAGGCGCAGGGCGACCTTGGCGAACTCCGCGTACCACTTGTTCGCGTCGCCCGAGGCCGGGCCGGAGATGATCAGCGGGGTCCTCGCCTCGTCGATGAGGATCGAGTCCACCTCGTCGACGATCGCGAAGTTGTGGCCGCGCTGGACGAGCTCCTCGGGCCGCCACGCCATGTTGTCGCGCAGGTAGTCGAAGCCGAACTCGTTGTTCGTCCCGTAGGTGATGTCGGCCGCGTACTGCCGGCGGCGCTCCTCGGGCTTCTGCCCGGTGACGATGCAGCCGGTGGTCAGGCCGAGGAAGCGGAACACCCGGCCCATGAGCTCGCTCTGGTAGGTCGCCAGGTAGTCGTTGACCGTGATGACGTGCACGCCCTTGCCGGTCAGCGCGTTGAGGTAGGCCGGCAGGGTCGCGACGAGGGTCTTGCCCTCACCGGTCTTCATCTCCGCGATGTTGCCCAGGTGGAGGGCGGCACCACCCTGGAGCTGCACGTCGAAGTGGCGCTGACCGAGCGTGCGCCGGGCCGCCTCGCGGACCGCGGCGAACGCCTCGGGGAGGATGTCGTCGAGCGTCTCGCCGTCGGCCAGGCGTGCCTTGAACCGCTCGGTCTCCTCGCGCAGCTCCGCGTCCGTCAGCGCCTCGAAGCTGGGCTCGAGGGCGTTCACCTGCTCCGCGATGCCGGCCAGCTTCTTGAGGATCCGGCCCTCGCCGATGCGCAGGACCCTGTCGAGGATCGAAGGCACGCTTGGTCTCCCACTGTCGACGGCCCGCGCCGTCCGGCGTCGGGCGAGCCCGCCTCACGCGACGGGCGCGGGGAACAGGCCATCCACCATCGTAGGCGAGCGGGCACCCGCCCCCGACCCTGCGTGAACGAGCGCCGATCATCCGTGGTTCCGGCGCCCGGGGCGGGTGCCGCCGCGACGGGGGTGGCCCGGGCTCCTGCGCGCGGGTGCCGGCCGGTCAGGCCAGGGGTGCGGACCTCGCCAGCTGCGGAGCGAGGTCCCCACGGGCCCCCTCACCGACGACGACGCCCGACAGGCCGAGCCACTGCGCCGCGAGCCGCAGCTCGGCGGCCAGCTCAGGCACGACCTCGCCGCCCTGCCCACCGTCGCCCACCACGCGTCGCACACGGCCCGCGAGCCGACCTCCGGTCCCCTCGTCGACCGGCTCGGCGTACACCGACAGCACCCGCAGCACGCCGGCCTGCCGGTCGGCCTTGAGGTCGACCCGTGCCGCGATGCGGTCCCCGAGCAGGAACGGGAGCACGTAGTACCCGTGCACGCGCTTGTGGGCGGGGGTGTAGATCTCGATGCGGTAGCGGGTGCCGAAGAGCTCCTCGAGGCGGCGACGCTCGAAGACCAACGGGTCGAACGGGCTGAGCAGCGCGCGTCCGGTGGCTGTCCGGGGCAGCTCGGCGTCGCGGTGCAGGTAGGTGGTCCGGTCCCACCCGCGTACCGCGACCGGGAGCAGGACGCCGTCGTCGACCAGGTCCCGCACGGCCGGCTCGGCGCGGCGCAGGCCGATCCGGAAGTAGTCGGCGAAGCAGGCGACCGTCCCGATGCCGTGGGCCCGGGCACCGATCTCGACCAGGGCCCGGACGGCGTCGGCGTCCGACGGCTCCGCACGGGCCGCCACAGCGGGCGGGAGCACCCGCTCGGTGAGGTCGTAGCACCGCTCGAACGCGGTGGTGCGCCGGGCTGCGGTGATCTCCCCCGTGAAGAACAGGAACTCCAGGACCCGCTTGGCGACCGTCCAGTTCCAGCCCCACTCGGCCCGGGTCTGCGGGTGGTCGTGCTCGAGCTCCGCGTGCACCTCCCGAGCGGTCATCGGACCGCACTCGACGAGCAGCGCCCGGACGTCGTCGACGACCGGCGAGTGGTTGAGCGGCACCTCGGCGATCATGCCCCACGCGTGGTCGAGGTACCCGCGTCGGCGCCAGGAGAGCAGCGGCCACGTCTCGGGTGGGACGTAGGACGCCTCGTGCGCCCACGTCTCGACCAGGCGGCGCGGCGCGCGCCCGCTCGCGCGGTCGAGCAGCCCGGTGTCGTACGGCCCGAGGCGCGAGAAGGCCGGCACGAGGTGGGCACGCGCGACGACGTTCACCGAGTCGATCTGCAGCAGACCGAGCCGGTCCACCACCTGCGCGAGGTGGCGCATCGTCGCGGGCCCGGCGCGGTCGCGCCGTGGCCGGTCGAGCCCCTGGGCGCGCAGGGCGACCCGGCGGGCCTGCGCGAGGCTCAGCCCCTCGAGCGCCCGTCGGGCACGGCCCCGGGCACCACGAC
>JAEZAR010000322.1 GCA_023430425.1 Actinomycetes bacterium
GGTCACGCCCCCGGCGGCGACGGCCCGCCGGAGCACTGAGGGCCCGGACGGGGCGGCAGGGGCCCGCCGCCCGGCGGCGCTCAGGCCGCCGGGGCAGACCGCTCGGCGCGGTCGCGGATCCCGCGCAGCATCCGCTGCGTCATGACGAAGCTCACCCAGGCCAGCGGCTCCACGACGAGCGGCGCCCACCCGGTGCGGTGGACGTAGCGCTCGCGCACGACGAGGCGGGTCGTGCCGTCGTCGGCCGGGTGCAGCGTGAACGCCCACGAGAAGTCGTAGGGCACGGGGCTCGCCGCCCCCGGGGGCGCCGCCCCGAGGAGCACGAGGGCGCGCTCCGGCTCGACGACCGCGACCGTCAGCGGCACCTGCTCGGCGAGCCTCACCTCGTCCCCGACGACGACGTCCTGCCACTCCGGGTGGATCTCGTCGGCGCTGTGGATGTCCGCGCCGACGAGGTTCTCCAGGGCGTCGTAGGTGTAGAAGCCGCCTCGTCCCTGGCCGAGCTGGCAGAGCCACGGCCAGACGGCAGCCGCGGACGCGCGGATCGTGATCGCGCGGGTGGCGACGACCGCCGCGTCGGGCAGCAGGTCGTCACCGGCCAGGCGTGCGGCGACCTCGGCGTCGGTGGCGCCGAAGCGCAGGTGGGCGGCCCGGGCGGCGAGGACGGCGACGGCGGTGGTCAGAGCGGTGGTGGCCGCCACGAGGGGGGCCGGCACCCGGGGAGTGCGCTGCACGCCCCCAGGCAACCGGCCGGTCGGCGCGCCCGCCAGGGTCGAACGGCCCGCCTCCCGAGGCCTCACTCCGCCCGCAGGACCAGCCCGGCGGTCTCGTCCCCGACCAGGAGGTCCGCACCGACCAGGGCGATGGTCGGACGGCTCGTCAGGAGCGCGGCGAGCCAGTCGTCCTGCGCCATGAGCTCCGGCGGGCACGCCATGCGCGTGCTGGCGAGCCGGCCGGCGTCGAGCACCCCGTCGGTCCAGGTGGCCTCACCGAACATCGTGTTGCACCCGGCGCGCACCGTGAGGCGGCCCGCGTCGAACGTCAGGCGCACGGTGGAGCCGGGCACGAGCGCGCGCCCGCGGGACGTGACGCCGACGAAGGTGCGGCCGGCCAGGTCCGGCGTCGACGGGCCGGGGGTCGGCGGCGGGGTGGTGTCCACGTCACGAGCGTGCCGCGCCCGGAGCGGTCGGGCACGCCGAGCGGGTCGGCCCGGGTCAGTAGTCGACCGGGTCCCGGACGATCGGGCTGGTCATGCAGCGCGCCCCGCCGCGTCCCCGGCCCAGCTCGGCGCCGACGATCTCCAGGACCTCGACGCCGGCGGCCCGCAGGCGGGCGTTGGTCGTCGTGTTGCGGTCGTACGTGAAGACCACGCCCGGCTCGAGGGCGAAGGCGTTGTTGCCGGAGTCCCACTGCTGGCGCTCGGACTCGTAGGAGTCCCCGCCGGTCTCCACGAGGGTCAGGCGGGGCAGGCCCAGGGCGCGCGCGACGACGTCGGGGAACGGCGTCGAGCCCTCGTCTGTGACGTGCACCCCGGGCGCGCCGTCGTCCGGGCGCAGGGTGAAGGTACGGATGCGGTCGACGATCGCCGGGTGCACGCACGCGACGTCGCGGTCGGCGAAGGTGAACACGGTGTCCAGGTGCATGGCGGCGCGCAGCCGGGGCATCGCGGCCACCACCACCCGGCCGGCGGCGCCCGACTCGAACAGCGCCCTCGACACCTGGGTGATCGCCTGACGCGACGTCCGCTCGCCCATGCCCAGCAGGACCGTGCCGTTGCCGACGGGCATGACGTCGCCGCCCTCCAGCGTCGCCCGACCGTGGCCCACCTCGGGATCCCCCCACCACACGGTGGCGCCGACGAAGTCCGGGTGGAACTCGTAGACCGCCTTCATGAGCAGCGTCTCGTCGCGGCGGGCCGGCCAGTACAGGGGGTTGAGGGTGACGCCGCCGTACACCCACGACGTCGTGTCGCGGGTGTAGAGCGTGTTCGGCAGCGGCGGCATGAGGTACTCGCGGGTGGAGGGGTCGTGCTCGGCGAGCGCGCGGAAGGCGTCCCCCGCCCCGTCCGGCAGCTCGGTGGTCGTCAGTCCCCCGACGAGGTGCTCGGCCAGCGCGCGGTCGTCCAGGGACTCGAGGAACCGTCGGGTCGGCTCGACGAGGCCGAGGCCGACGTCGTCCACGACGATCTTGCGGTCCAGCAGCCAGTCGCGGGCGCCCGGGACGGCGAGGGTGCGGGCGAGCACGTCGTGCAGCTCGAGGACGTCGACCCCCGCCTCGCGCATCGTCGCGACGAACCGGTCGTGGTCGCGGCGGGCGTTGTCGACCCACATCACGTCGTCGAAGAGCAGGTCCGCCGAGGTGCTCGGCGTGAGCCGGCGGTGCGCCATGCCCGGTGCGCACACCAGCACGGTGCGCAGGCGGCCGACCTCGGAGTGGACGCCGTAGGACCGGGCGGGCGCCGCCGGCCCCGGTACGCCGGTCGGGTCGGTGGGGTAGGTCGCCGGGCCGGTCGGGCCGGGGTGCTGCTGCGTCGGGCTCATCGCGATGCCTCCCGGGGCGAGTCTTCCCGATCACGCCGACGACGGCACGGGCTCGCGCGGTGCCCGTGCCGTCGTCCTCACCTGCCGGTGCGCCTGCGCCCCTACCGTTGACACGCCGGTGCGCCGGACGGACGGTGTCGACCATGGACCGCAGGTGGCGTCGGGGGCCCCGGCTGCTGGGCGCCGCGCAGGCGGGTGTCGGCGGAGCACTGCTCGTCGTCGCGCCCGGGAGCACCGCCGTCGTCAGCACCCTGGCGGCCGTCGGGCTGGTCCTCGCCGGCGTCGTCTGGGTGCTCCGGGCCGTCCCGGGCGCCGACGACCCCGGTGGGCGCTCCGCGGTCGTCGTGGGCGCCGTGCTCATGGGCGCGGGGGTCGTCGCGCTCGCGTGGCGGGACGCGACCGTGCGCGCGCTGGCGCTCGTGCTGAGCGTGGGGCTCGTCGTGCACGGGGTCGCGCTGGCCCTCGGCCGCACCGGGGGGCCGGGCCCCGCCGGGGTCCGCCCGACCGCCCCACCCGCAGCGGTGGCCGACGCCGCGGCCCGGGTC
>JAEZAR010000360.1 GCA_023430425.1 Actinomycetes bacterium
CTCGAGGCCGGGCCGCGCACGCGGGGCGGCTTCCTCGTGCGCGCCCGCGTGCCGCTCGAGCGCGGGACGCCCGAGCGCGGGACGCCCGAACGAGGGACGCCCGAGCGGGGGGCGGTCGAGCCGTGACCGGGAGCCTGTCCGAGCGGCCCGACGTCGTCGCGAGCCCGGCCCTGCGGCCGGTGCGGGTTCTCCTGGTCGACGACCAGGCCCTGCTCCGGGCGGGCATCGCGACCATCCTGCGCGCACAGCCGGGGATCGACGTCGTCGGGGAGGCCGGAGGCGGCGCGGAGGCGGTGGAGCTCGCACGCGACCTCGCGCCCGACGTCATCTGCATGGACGTGCAGATGCCGGGCATGGACGGCCTGGAGGCGACGCGCCGCGTCGTCGCCGACCCGTCCGTGCGGTCCGCCGTGCTCGTGCTGACCACGTTCAACCGGGAGGACTACCTGCTGCAGGCGCTCGAGGCCGGCGCCAGCGGCTTCCTGCTCAAGAACTCCCGGCCCGAGCACCTCGTCGACGCGATCCGCGCCGTCGCCGCGGGGGACGCCCTCCTCGCGCCGGAGGTGACGCGGGCGGTCATCGCCCGGGCCGTCTCCGAGCGCAGGACACAGGAGGGCCCCGCGGCTCCGTCCCGGGGCGGAGCCGCACCGACCACCAAGGGAGCAGCGCCGACCACCAAGGGAGCAGCGCCGACCACGCACGGGCCCGCGCCGGCGCCCGGCGGCGCCGTGCCCGGCCTGACCGAGCGCGAGGTGGAGGTGCTGCGCCTGGTCGCACGGGGGCTGTCCAACGACGAGATCGCCGCCGAGCTCGTGCTCGGCCGCGCGACGGTCAAGACGCACGTCTCCAACGTCCTCATGAAGCTGGGGCTGCGGGACCGCGTGCAGGCCGTCGTGTTCGCCTACACGCACGGCGTCGTCGAGTAGGCCCGCCGGCGGGTCGCGCCGCCTCCGCCCCGCCCTCCGTCCCGGGACGGAGGACCGGACCCCGCCAAGATCGGCCGCGGGCCGGAGGTCTCGCGACCCCCGCCCTCCGTAGCGTCGTGGGCGTCCCACCACACGGAGGAGAACCATGCTGAGGATCGAGGGCGTCGACAGGTCCTTCGGGGACCGCAAGGTCCTGGACGACGTCAGCTTCACCGTCGAGCGCGGCCGGCTGACCGGCTTCGTCGGCGGCAACGGTGCCGGCAAGACGACGACGATGCGGATCATCCTGGGCGTGCTCGCGGCCGACGCCGGTCAGGTCACGCTCGACGGGCACCCGCTCGCGCCCGCCGACCGCGTCGACTTCGGGTACATGCCCGAGGAGCGCGGCCTGTACCCGAAGATGAAGGTCGCCGAGCAGGTGGCCTACCTCGGGCGCCTGCACGGGCTCGAGCGCGCCGTCGCGATGGACCGGGCGCGCGACCTGCTCGGCCGCCTCGGTCTCGCCGAGCGGGCGGACGAGCCGCTGGAGAACCTGTCGCTCGGCAACCAGCAGCGCGCCCAGATCGCTGCGGCGCTCGTCCACGACCCGCGCATGCTCGTCCTCGACGAGCCGTTCTCGGGCCTCGACCCCCTGGCGGTCGACGTCGTCGTCGGCGTGCTCGCGGAGTACGCGGCATCGGGCGTGCCCGTGCTGTTCTCGTCCCACCAGCTCGACCTCGTCGAGCGGCTGTGCGACGACCTCGTCATCATCGCCGGCGGGCAGATCAAGGCCGCCGGCGCGCGCGAGCAGCTCCGCGACGCGTACGGCACGACGCGCTTCGAGCTGACCACGTCCGGCGACGTCGGCTGGCTGCGCGAGGTGCCCGGCGTCGACGTCGTCGAGTTCGACGGCGGCTACGCGCTCTTCGAGGCCGACGAGCCGACCGCGCAGACCGCGCTCGCCGAGGCCCTGCGGCGCGCCCCCGTGCGTGCCTTCGCCCCCGTCCGTCCCACCCTCGGCGAGATCTTCCGTGAGGTCGTCGCCGATGCCGTCCCGGAGGAGGTCCGGTGAGCGCCCCCGTCGCCACCGGCGCGCCGAGCGCGCCGACCACGCAGTCCACGCCGTCGACCCGGGGCCACGGCCCACGCGCCGAGCGGCCGGCCCGCCCGTCCACCGTCCGTCTCGCGCTCATGGTCGCCGAGCGCGAGGTCGTCACCCAGGTGCGGACCAAGTCGTTCATCATCTCGACGTCGATCCTGCTCGGCGCGGTGCTCATCTCGATCGTGGCGGGCGCGCTGCTGTCCGGCCGCGAGACGACGACCAGGGTCGCCGTGGTGGGGGACGCGGCCGCCGCGGTCGGTGCCGTCGAGGGGTTCGAGCCGGTCGACGCGGCGGACGAGGACGCCGCCCGCCGCCTCGTGCGGGACGGGGAGGTCACCGCGGCCGTCGTGCCCGACGACGACGTGCTGGGCTACCGCGTGCTCGCGCTCGACGAGCCCCCCGCGGGCGTCGTGGCCGCGCTGTCGGTCGCGCCCGCGGTCGAGCTGCTCGAGCCGTCCGGCACCGACGAGGGCCTGCGGTACCTCGTCGCCTTCGGCTTCGGCCTCGTGTTCCTCATGTCCGCCGCCGGGTTCGGCGCGACCATCGCCCAGAGCACGGTGCAGGAGAAGCAGAGCCGGGTCGTGGAGATCCTGCTCGCGGCCGTGCCGAGCCGTGCCCTGCTCGCCGGGAAGATCCTGGGCAACTCCGTGCTCGCGTTCGCCCAGACCGCCGCGATCGCGGCGATGGCCGTGCTCGGCATCGTGCTGACCGGTCAGGACGAGATCCTCACGGCACTCGGCTCGCCGCTGGTGTGGTTCGTCGGGTTCTTCCTCGTCGGGTTCGTGCTGCTGGCGGCCATGTACGCCGCGAGCGCCTCGCTGGTGTCCCGGTTCGAGGACGTCAACACGGTCCTCACCCCGTCGATGATGATCACGATGATCCCGTACTTCGGGGTGATCTTCTTCAACGACAACACGACGGTGCTCACCGTGCTGTCGTACGTGCCGTTCAGCGCGCCGGTGGCGATGCCGATGCGCCTGTTCCTCGGTGAGGCCGCCTGGTGGGAGCCGCTGCTGGCGCTCGCGATCCTCCTGGTCACGTGCGTGGCGGTCATCGCCCTCGGGGCGAAGATCTACGAGCGCTCGCTCCTGCGCACCGGTGCCCGCGTCCGCCTGGGCGAGGTGCTCCGCCGGGCCTGAGCCGGCCGGCCAGGGCCCGGGCTGCCGCGGCCCGGCCCGGCCCGCTCATGACGGGCCCGCCCCCGCTC
>JAEZAR010000363.1 GCA_023430425.1 Actinomycetes bacterium
TCCCGGACCTGCACCGGGACCGGCGCCCGTGCCCGAGGACGACGCCACGGCACCGGGCCGGGCCCCGCGGTCCGTGCGGCGCTCGCGGGACGCGCTCCCGCCCGCACCGGCCGACGACGAGGACGACCCCCCGCACGCCGTACAGTGACGCCGTGAGCTCCACCGCACCGCCGAACGACCGCATCGTCTGGGTCGACTGCGAGATGACGGGCCTGGACCCCGTCGCCGACGCGCTCGTCGAGGTCGCCGCGGTCGTCACCGACTCCGAGCTCAACGTCCTGGGCGAGGGCGTGGACGTGGTGATCACCCCGCCGGCCGCGGCCCTGGAGCAGATGGTTCCCTTCGTGCGGCAGATGCACACCACGTCGGGGCTCCTCGAGGCGCTGCCCGGGGGCACCACCCTCGCCGACGCGCAGGCCCGGGTCCTCGCCTACGTCCGCGAGCACGTCCCCGAGCCGGGCAAGGCACCCCTGGCGGGCAACTCGGTCGCGACCGACAAGATGTTCCTCGACCGCGACATGCCCGAGCTCGTCGGCCACCTGCACTACCGGATGATCGACGTCTCCTCGTTCAAGGAGCTCGCCCGGCGCTGGTACCCCAGGGTGTACTTCGCCTCGCCCGAGAAGACCGGCGGCCACCGCGCGCTCGCCGACATCCTCGAGAGCATCGACGAGCTGCGCTACTACCGCGCGGCGATGCTGGTGCCGCACCCCGGCCCGGACTCGGCGACCGCCCGCCAGGTCGCCGCCGAGGTCCTCGCCACGTCCGCGCGCCGGGCCCGGTCCGCGCAGCTGCCGGCCGACGGGCCCGACGGGCACCTCACCGCCCGCTGACGACGACGACGCCGGCCCCGTGGGGACCGGCGTCGATGGGGTGGCTGACGGGACTTGAACCCGCGACCCCCTGGACCACAACCAGGTGCTCTACCTGCTGAGCTACAGCCACCGCGACCCGCGCTCGCGCACGGGCCGACGAGGAGTCTACCGGGTCCGGCCTGGTGCTCGGGTGTCAGGCACCGGCCCGGGCCGCGACGGCGTCGGCGACCCGGTCCAGCGACCCGGGGGCGAGGCTCGTGAACAGCGA
This sequence comes from Actinomycetes bacterium, assembly GCA_023430425.1. The sequence continues at coordinate 1,084 of JAEZAR010000363.1, forward strand.
CGGCTCCACCAGCTCGAGCTCCATGAGCACGGGCTCGCCCGCGTCGTTGGTCACCACGTCGACGCGCGCGTACAGCAGCGGCTCGGTGACGAGCTCGACGCCGTCCGCCGACCTGTCGAAGAACCGGCGCGCCGCGCGCACCACGTCGGCCGCGAAGGCCACCTCGCCCTCCGACGGCTCGAGCCCGCTCATCCGCTCCTCGCGGTACACGCCCTGGGCCCCGACGTCGGGACCGTCGAGCATCGCGCCCTTGTGCACGCTGTGCGAGTACTCCCCCGCCACGAAGACGTGCGCCCGCTCGCCGACCGTGTCGACCGAGCTCATGTACCGCTGCACCATCACCGTGCGGCTGTCGGCCAGCAGGCGGCGGGCGTGCGAGATCGCCAGCCCGCGGGAGTGCGCGTCCATCGCCGTGTAGCGGCCGGTGTCGATCGACCCGGCGGAGACCGCGGGCTTGATGACGAAGTCCCCGCTCGCGGGGAAGCGGGTGTGCAGGGCCCGCGAGGTGAACACGCGCGTCGGCTCGAGCCACTGGGTCGGCACGACGGGCACCCCGACGGACTCGAGGTCGCGCAGGTAGTGCTTGTCCGTGTTCCAGGCGACCACCGGCAGGGGGTTGGCCAGCCGCGTCGTCGCCTCGACGCGGGCCGCCCAGCGCAGGAACTCGGTGTGCCGGGCGGCGTAGTCCCAGGTGGAGCGGATCACGACGAGGTCGAAGCCGCTCCAGTCCACCGACGGGTCGTCCCACACGGCCGGGCTGACGTCGACGCCGCGGTCGGCCAGGGCCGCGAGCAGCGGCGCGTCGTCCTCGTGCAGGTCGGGCAGGGCGGCGCAGGTGGCGAGGGCGATGCTGGTCACGCCCCAACCCTAGAGGCGCCCGGTCCACGGCGCGGCGCGGCAGCGTGCGGGCGCCCCGGCCGGCGGAGGGTCGCGAGGGTGATTTCGCCGCAGGAGGGTGGCGGGCGGCGCCGCTCCCCTGTGCCCCGACGGGAGTTGTGCGGTTGGATCGGTCCGAGAGCACGCCTGCATGTCGAGCACTCGTGGGACGAAGGGGCCGGGATCGAGGATGATCGAAGCGCTGGGTCGCGAGCACGAGGGCCGCCCGTCGGGGATGAGCCTGCACGAGGAGCCCGAGCGCTCGCTCGTGTCGGTCTTCGGCGAGGTCGACCTCGCCGTCCGGCAGAACGCCGGCCCGCTCTGCCAGGCCGTCGCCGCACGGGGCCTCCCGGTCGTCATCGACGCGACCGACGTCACCTTCGTCGACTCCGCGGGCATGTCCGTGCTGGTCCGGCTCGCGCGCGACGCCGAGGCCGGCGGCTACCCGGTGGTGCTCGAGCACGCGCCGTGGATGCTCAAGGAGCTGCTCACCATCACCGGGGTGGACCGGCTGCTCCCGTTCGCCGAGGGGGAGCCGGTGCCGGAGCACCCCACGAGCCCGCCCGAGGAGCACCGGGCCTGACCGACCGACGACGAGGCCCCCGACCGCCGATGCGGTGCGGGGGCCCTTCCTGGTGCGCCATCAGGGACTCGAACCCCGAACCCGCTGATTAAGAGTCAGCTGCTCTGCCAATTGAGCTAATGGCGCGCGGTGCACGAGGGTAGCACCGGGCGGAGCGCCGGACGAAAACGAGGGAGTGCCGGCGGCCGGCTCCGCGCCGGCACCGGCCGGGGGGCGACCGAGGGCCGCGTCAGGCGCGGCCGTCCGACGGTGCCTCGTCGGCGCCCGCCTCCCACCACGCCACCTCCGGCAGCCCCTCGTCCTCGAGGATCTCCGGCGAGTCGGGGCCGGTCGGCTGGGCGAGGTCGGCGAGCAGGGTCAGGGGCACGTGCTCGCTGAGGAGGCGCATGACGTCCTCGCTCGCGCGCTCCTCCTCCGGGCTCGCCGGGACGTCGGCCGTCTCGTGCTCGCGCGCGTCGGTCGTGGCCTCGCCGTGGGTCGCGTTGCTCATCCGGCCCCCCTTCCTGGTGGTGACATCGGCGCGTGGCACGCGTCACCTGAGCCGCCGCTGGTCTGCGACTGCTCCCACTGCACCATCGCGCGGTCGGTTCCGCAACGGCTCGCGCAGGACCCGCACGGGACGTCCACGTCCCCGGGGTACCTCCCGCGGGTCCCCCAAGGCTCCCTGGGGTACCTCCCGCGGGTCCCCCAGAGCCCCCCCGGGAGCTCCCGAGAGGTCCGCACGCGTCCGCCCGGCGGCCCCCGAGGCCCCCGAGGCCCCGAGGCCCCCGGGGCCAGGGTCACAGGTAGAGCCCGGGCCCCCGGCCGGAGTCCTGCGGCTCGGCGACGCCGTGGATGTCGCGCTCCCGGAGCAGCAGGTAGCTCACGCCGCCGAGCTCGACCTCGGCCCGGTCCTCGGGGTCGAACAGCACCCGGTCGCCCACACCCACCTGCCGGACGTGCTCGCCCGCCGCGACGACCGCACCCCACGCCAGCCGCTTGCCGACGGTCGCGGTCGCGGGGATGACGATGCCCGACGACGAGAGCCGCTCCGCAGACTCGGTGTCCAGGCGCACCAGGACGCGGTCGTGGAGCATGCGCACGCCCGGCCGCGGCTCCCCGCCTCCGGATGCGCCCGCGGTGCGCGGGCCGACGGGCCGGGCACCGCCCGGCACGGCGTTCCCGACGACCTCGGGGGGCACCGGTCCGGGGGTGCGGCCGGGGCTGCTGGCCGGTGCGGCGGCTGGATCGGAGGTCACGTCTCGAACGTACCCCAGGCCCTGCCCGGGCCGGTCCGGCGGGCGGCGCGGCGCTAGGCTGGAAGCACCCCCGGCCGAGGAGGACCATGCCCCAGCTCGCCGTCGGCGACGTCGCCCCCGACTTCGTCCTGCCCACCGCGGACGGGACGAAGATCCGCCTGGCGGACCTCCGTGGCCGCAGCGTGGTCGTCTTCTTCTTCCCCGCGGCGATGACGCCGGGCTGCACGCTGGAGGCGCAGGACTTCGAGGTGCTGCACCCCGAGCTGGCCGCGGCCGGCTACGAGGTGGTCGGCATCTCCCCGGACGACCCGGAACGGCTGGCCCGGTTCGCCGCGTCGTCGGGCCTGACCTACCCGCTCGCGGCCGACGTCGACCGGACGGTGCTGGACGCCTACGGCGCGTACGGCGAGAAGAAGCTCTACGGCAAGGTCGTCGAGGGCGTCATCCGCTCCACGGTTGTCGTCGGGCCGGACGGCCGGGTCACCCTCGCGCAGTACAACGTCCGTGCGACGGGTCACGTGGAGCGCCTGCGCCGCGAGCTCGGGCTGCCGGCGCGCGCCGTCTGACGCCCGCCCGAGGCTGCAGCGCGCCGGGCAGCCGGCGCCCTAGGCTCTGCCCCGAAGCGCGAGTGGCGTAACTGGCAGCCGCGCCAGGTTTAGGTCCTGGTGCCCTCGGGCGTGCGGGTTCGAGTCCCGCCTCGCGCACGACGGACGGCGCGGCGGGAGCTGCCCGTCCACGGCGGACGGCCCGCCGGGACCGCCGGCCCACGCGCGGGCGTCAGGCGGAGCGGGCGGCCTTCTGCACGGCGAGCTGCGCGCGGACCTTGTCCATGTCGAGCGACCGCACGGCCTGGACCACCTGCTCGAGGGACTGCGGCGGCAGCGCCCCGGCCTGGTTGAAGACGAGGATCCCGTCGCGGAACGCCATGAGGGTCGGGATCGAGCGGATGCTCGCCGCGGCCGAGAGGTTCGCCTCCGCGTCCGTGTCCACCTTGGCGTGCACGACGTCGGGGTGCTGCTCGGAGGACGCCTCGAAGACGGGGGCGAACATGCGGCAGGGGCCGCACCAGGACGCCCACCAGTCGACGAGCACGATGTCGTTTCCGGTGACCGTGTCCTCGAACGTCGCCTCGGTGAGCTCGACCGTCGCCATGGGTGTCCTTCCTCTCGTGAGCGCCACCAGGGGTCAACGCGACGCGACGCGGGGTATTCCCCCGCCCGCGTCGGCCCGGCCCCCGGCGGCCGCTGGCCCTAGGCTCCTCCCATGACCGACACGGCCGACTTCGAGCCGATGCCCGAGGGGTGGCTGACCGAGGCCGAGCTCACCGCCGTCCGCTCCCGGCTGCCCGTGCTGTACGTGGACGCGGTGCCCGTGCGGGTCGACGAGTCCGGCGACGTCATCGCCGTCGGGCTCCTGCTTCGGGTCAACGGCGTCGGCGAGATGACACGGGCGCTGGTGTCCGGGCGGGTGATGTACCACGAGCGCGTCCGCGACGCGCTCGTGCGGCACCTCGAGAAGGACCTCGGCCCCGTCGCGCTCCCCCAGATCCCCGCCTCGCCCCAGCCGTTCACGGTGGCCGAGTACTTCCCGACGCCGGGGGTCACGCCGTACCACGACCCCCGCCAGCACGCTGTCGCGCTCGCGTTCGTCGTGCCGGTCGCCGGGGACTGCCAGCCCCAGCAGGACGCGCTCGAGCTCACCTGGCTCACCCCGGAGGAGGCGTGCGCCGAGCACGTCCAGCGCGAGATGACGGACGGGCACGCGTACCTGCTGCGCCAGGCGATGGCGCACGTCGGCCGGATGGCGTAGCCGCCGGCGCTACCGGGCGAGCGCCGCCGCGATCGCGGGAGCCAGGGCACGCAACGCCTCGCCGCGGTGGGAGACGGCGTTCTTCTCCTCGGGGGTGAGCTCCGCGCTCGTCAGCACGCGCCCCGCCGCCCGGGCGGGCTGGTCGACGGGCTCGAGGACCGGGTCGTAGCCGAACCCGCCGGAGCCCCGGGGCGCCGTGGTGAGCCGGCCGCGCATGGTGCCGTGGACCACCGTCTCGCGCCCGCCCGGCACGACAAGGGCGGCGGCGCACACGAACCCGGCTCCGCGGTGCTCGGCGGGGACGTCGGCGAGCTGGTCCAGGAGCAGGCGCAGGTTCGCGGCGTCGTCGCCGTGCCGGCCGGACCACCGCGCGGAGAAGACGCCGGGTGCACCCCCGAGCACGTCCACGGCCAGGCCGGAGTCGTCAGCGACGGCCGGCAGCCCGGTGGCGGCGGCCAGGGCCCGCGCCTTGAGCAGCGCGTTCTCGGCGAACGTCACACCCGTCTCGCGCACGTCGGGCGCGCCGACGTCCGCGGACGACGCGACGTCGTCCGGCTCCAGGCCGGGGATCAGCGGCAGCAGGATGGCGCGGAGCTCCCCGACCTTGTGGCTGTTGTGCGTGGCGAGGACGAGGCGCGTCACGCCGGCGACCCCTGCGCGAGCGCCGCGCGCTGGATCTCGGCGAGCCGGCCGGTCCCGGCGACGGCGAGGTCGAGCAGGGCGTCGAGCTCCGCACGGTCGAACGGCGCCTGCTCGGCGGTGCCCTGCACCTCGACGAAGTGGCCGCCACCGGTGACGACGACGTTCATGTCCGTCTCGGCCCGCACGTCCTCCACGTACGGCAGGTCCAGCATGGGCACGCCGTCGATGATGCCGACGCTGACCGCCGCGACGGAGTCCGTGAGCACCCGGCGGCCGGGGGCGAGGATCCCCCTCGCCGTCGCCCAGGCGACCGCGTCGGCGAGGGCGACCCACGCGCCGGTGACGGCGGCCGTGCGGGTGCCGCCGTCGGCCTGCAGCACGTCGCAGTCCAGGACGACCGTGTTCTCCCCGAGCGCGGCGACGTCGGTGACGGCGCGCAGCGATCGGCCGATGAGACGCGAGATCTCGTGCGTGCGGCCGCCGATGCGGCCCTTGACCGACTCGCGCTCGCTGCGCGTGGACGTGGCGCGGGGGAGCATGGCGTACTCGGCGGTGACCCAGCCCTGGCCGGACCCCTTCTTCCAGCGCGGCACGCCCTCGGTGAAGCTGGCGGCGCAGAGCACGCGGGTCCCGCCGAACTCGACCAGCACGCTGCCCTCGGCGGACGTGAGCCAGTTGCGGGTGATGGTCACGGGGCGGAGCTCGTCGGCGGCGCGGCCGTCGGCGCGCAGCGGTGCGGTGGCGGGGGTGGTGGTCACCCGTCGAGGGTAGTGGGCGCCGACGACGGGCCGGTCGGGCGGGGTTCGCGGACCCGGGCATCGCGTGGCACGACGCGGCGGGAGGGCGTCAGAGGGTGACGACCATCCCCGGGTGCGCGGCGAGCACCGGGCCCGAGAACAGCGCCCGGGCCTCCGCGACGGCGTCGGCCGGGTCGTTCCAGGCCGGCACGTGGGTCACCACGAGCCGCCCGCACCGCCCGCGCTCGGCCGCCTCCCCCGCCCGGCGGCCCGTGAGGTGGATCCCGCGGACGACGTCGCGCCCCTCCAGGAAGGCCGCCTCGGCGAGCAGGACCTGCGCGCCGCGGGCGAGCTCGTCCAACCCCGGGCAGGTGTCGGTGTCCCCGGTGTAGGCCAGGGTGACGGACCTGGTGGGGTCCTCCTCCGAGGGGCCGGTGACCCGGACGCCGTACGCCGGCACGGGGTGCTCGACGGCGACGGGCCGCACGGTCATCGGCCCCACCGTCACGGGGTGCCCGGGCTGCCAGGCGTGCACCGCGAGGTGGTCGGTCAGCGACTCCCCCGGCTCCAGGCCGTAGGCGTCGCCGAGGCGCGACAGGGTGCCGAACGGCCCGTGCACGGCCACCTGCCGCCGGCGCAGCGGCTCCGGGGAGTACTTGAGGTAGACGTACAGGCCGCAGACGTCGGCCATGTGGTCCGGGTGCAGGTGCGAGAGACCGACGGCGTCGATCTCGTCCGGCGCGACGTACCGCTGCAGGCCGCCGAAGGCCCCGCTGCCGAGGTCCAGGACGAGGTTCCAGGTCCGCCCGGCGGCGTCGTCCGCCTGGACGAGGTAGCTCGACGCGGCGGCCTCGGGCCCGGGGAAGGACCCCGCGCAGCCGACGACCGTCAGCCTCACCGCAGGCTCCCGGCCGCCTCGACCGCGGCGACCTCCGGGCCGAGGAACCGTCGCGCGAGGGCCGTGAACGCCACGGGGTCGCCGGTGGCCAGGAACCGGTGCTCGGGCGGGCCCGCGGCGGGGTCCCGCTCCAGCCCGTGCGCGACCAGCGTCCGGTAGACGTCCTTGGCGGTCTCCTCGGCGCTGGAGACGAGGGTGACCTCCTCGCCCATGACGTAGGAGATGACGCCGGTGAGCAGGGGGTAGTGCGTGCACCCGAGGACGAGGGTGTCGACCCCGGCCGCGCGGACCGGCTCGAGCAGGCGCGTCGCGACGGCGATCGCCTCGGGCCCGGACGTGACGCCGGACTCGACCATCCCGACGAACTCCGGGCAGGCCTGGGAGGTGAGCTCCAGGTGCGGGGCGGCCGCGAACGCGTCGTCGTACGCCCGGGAGCCGATCGTCGCGCGCGTGCCGATCACCCCGACCCGGCCGGACCGCGTCGCCCGGACCGCCCGGCGCGCGGCGGGCAGGATCACCTCGACCACGGGGAGCCCGCGCCGCTGCGTGTACCGCTCGCGGGCGTCCCGGAGCACGGCGGCCGACGCGCTGTTGCACGCGATCACCAGCATCTTCACGCCCGCGTCGACGAGGTCGTCCATGACCTCGAGGGCGTGCGCGCGGACGGCGGCGAGGGGCTTGGGCCCGTACGGCCCGTTGGCCGTGTCCCCGATGTACAGGATCGACTCGTGGGGCAGCTGGTCGATCACGGCACGCGCCACGGTCAGTCCGCCGACGCCGGAGTCGAAGATGCCGATCGGCGCGTCGTTCACGCTGCGAGCCTAGCGGCGCGGGTCCCGCGGCTCCTGCCGGCCCGACGGCCCCGTCGCGCCGCGCGGGGAGCCGTCGTCGCCCGGTCCGCCGCCCGGGAGCGCGTCGAGCATGAGCCCGACCAGGGACTCCTGCAGCACCGACAGCAGCGCCGACACGACGGCCAGGAACGTGCGGGCCACGGCGTCGGCGTCGTCGAGGTCGAGAGGCCGCCCCTGGGCGGCGAGCCGGTAGACGGCGTCCGCGTCGGCCTCCGTGCGCACCCCCAGGCGCTCGGCGAGCACGAGCCGCAGGTCCGTCAGCGCGGACGCGACCGCCGGCGCGTCGGCCGGCTGCACGACGACGGCCGGGCCGCCCGTCAACGCGGCCCGCAGCCGGGCCAGCTGGGCCGTCTTCGTCTGCCGGAGCTCGTCCTCGGTGAGCCTGCGGAACTCTGCCGCGACGTCGGGCGCACCCCTCGAGGCGTCCGGCAGGAGCCGGCGCAGCGCCGGGTC
>JAEZAR010000370.1 GCA_023430425.1 Actinomycetes bacterium
CCCGGGACCGGCGCAGCCGGCACGCCTGGGGACTGCTGACGGCCTTCCCGCTCGTGTGGGCGGTCGCCCCGGCGGTCTGGCTGACCGACGGGCCGCTCGTCGTCGCCGACGTCGCCCGCGCCGCGGCCGTCCTCCTCGTCGCGGCCTCGTGGTGGTGCGCGGCGCGTGCGGGCGGCACGTTGTCGCGGGTGCGGGCCGCGGTGGACGGCGGAATCGGGGCAGCTGCGGTTCTCGTCGTGGCCTGGCACGGTGCCCTCGAGGGGGCGTGGCAGCGGGCGGGCGGTGGTGCGGCGGGGGTCGCCGCGGTCGCGCTGCCCGTCGCGATGGCGGGGGCCGCCGGCATCGGGACGACGATCACCGTCACCGAGATGCCGCCGGGGCGGCGCCTGCGCTCGCTGCTCTTCGTCGTCGCGATGCTCGTGCTCGCGCTCTCGGACGTCGCCTGGTCGCTCGGGCTCCCGCCCGCCTGGGCCGTCGGGTGGACCACCTACGCCCTGGCGATTCGCCTGCAGCCCGGGCTGACCCCGCGCCTGGTCCGTCGGCCCACCCGCGGACGCCAGGTCTACCTGCCGTACGCCCTCGTCGGTCCCGCGGCCGTGGTCCTGGGTGTCCAGGCCCAGCTCGGGGCGATGCGCCCGGCCCAGCTCGGCGCGGGCCTGGCCATCATCGGGCTGCTCGTCGCGCGCCAGCACGTGACCTTGCTCGAGAACGACCGGCTCGTCGCGCGGCTGGAGGACACCGAGCGGCTGCTGCGGCACCGGGCCATGCACGACGCGCTCACCGGCCTGCCCGGCCGCGCGGCGCTGCACGAGCACCTCTCGTCCCTCGCCGCCCGGGAGTCGGGCGGACCGCGGCCGCTCGCGCTCGCCTTCGTCGACGTGGACTGGTTCAAGTCGGTCAACGACAGGTACGGCCACGCCGCGGGCGACGCGGTGCTGGTCGAGGTCGCCCACCGGATCACCGCGGCCCTGCCGTCCGGCTGCCCCGACGCGTTCGCCGCCCGGCTCGGCGGCGACGAGTTCGCCGTGCTTGTCGTCGGCGACGCCGCGCGCGACGGCGCCCGGCTGACGGCTTCCCTGACGGCGGCGCTCGACGGCCCCGTCCGGGTGGGCGAGCTCGTGCTGCCCGTCGCCGTCAGCGTCGGGGTGGCCACCGTCGAGCGTGGACCCGTCGTGCCGTCCGCCCTCCTGCACGAGGCCGACCTGGCGATGTACGCGGTCAAGCGGGCGCGGCCGGGCGACCTCGCCGCCAGCGGGCACCACGCGCCGTGACCGGGCCCCGTCCCGCTCGGGTCACGCGAGCGGTCACGCACGCTCCCGGTCACGCGAGCGGGCGCGCCCGCTCCGCAGCGGAGGGCTCCACGGCCCCGGCCCCGTGCGCACGCGTCGAGTCGCGCACGATGAGCCGCGTCGCGAGCGGCGTGTCGGTCAGCTCGGCCTGCCCCTCCTCCAGGGACACGAGCAGCTTCTGCACCATGAGCTCGCCGAGGGTCGCGAAGTCCTGGCGCACGGTGGTCAGGGGCGGGTACAGGTACGCGGCCTCGGGGATGTCGTCGAAACCGACGATGCTGATGTCCTCCGGCACGCTGAGCGAGCGCTCGCGCAGCGCGGACAGCAGGCCCAGCGCCGTGAGGTCGTTGGACGCGAAGACGGCCATCCCCGGCTCGAGGTCCATCTCCCGACCCAGCCGGTAGCCGCCCTCCGCCGACCAGTTCCCGTAGACGAGGTCGACGACGGGCAGCCCGCGCTCGGCGAGCTCGTCGCGCCAGCCGCGGACCCGTTCGACGGCGTCGGCCGCGCGCGCCGGGCCTGCGATGTGCGCCACCCGGGTGTGCCCGAGCTCGGCGAGGTGCCGCACCGCCGCCCGGGCGCCGCGGTACTGGTCGATCTGGACGAGCAGCGGGCTCCGGCGCGCCGAGGACGCGGCGGCGACGACGGGGATCGACAGGTCCAGCTCGCGGACCATCTCCAGCACCCCGATGTCCATCACGATGAGCGCGATGGCGTCCACCCGCCGGCGCAGCAGACCCTCGATCGCGGCGCGCACCCCGCCCGGGTCGTCGTCGACCGTCGTGACGGTGTCGACGCTGTACCGCGCGGCGCGCGCCGCGATGGAGAAGTGCATCCCGATGCGCGTCGGGCCGTGGTCGGACACGGCGGGGGCGATGAGGCCCAGGGTGCGCGTGCGCCGCGAGACCAGCGATCGCGCCGCGGGCGACGGGCTGTAGCGCAGCTGGGCGATCGCGTGCTCCACGCGCTCCCGGGTCGCGGGCCGGACGTTGGGCAGCCCGTTGAGCACCCGGGAGACCGTCTGGTGCGACACGCCGGCGAGCCGCGCGACGTCGAAGATGTTCGCCGCGCGGGTCGGCTGCTCCTCCGCCACCGTCAGCCCTCCTGCTCGTCCGGGCTGGCGACGAGCGCCAGGAGGGAGTCCACCGTCACGTCGCCGGAGGCGAGCGTCTCGACGATCCGGCCCTCGCGCAGGATCGCGACCCGGTCCCCGACGCGCAGCACCTCCTCGAGCTCGGCGGAGATGAACATCACGGACAGGCCGTTGTCGGCGAGCTCGCCGACGAGGTTCTGGATCTCCACCTTCGCCCCGACGTCGATGCCCCGGGTGGGCTCGTCGAGCACGAGCACGCGGGGGGCGAGGGCGAGCAACCGGGCCAGCAGCACCTTCTGCTGGTTGCCGCCGGAGAGGGTGCCGGCCGGGCGGTCCAGGTCGGGCGGCCGGATCCCGAGGGCCTCGACCCAGCTCTGCGCGAGCTCGCGCTGACGCGCGGGCCGCATCCGGCGGAACACCCCGCGCTGCGCCTGCACGGCGAGGGTGATGTTCTCCAGCACGGAGAGGTCCCCGAGGATGCCCTCCACCCGGCGGTTCTCCGAGGAGTAGACGACGCCGAGCGAGATCGCGCGCCGGGGGGAGTCCAGGCTCACCCGCGAGCCCTCGATCCGGATGACGCCCGCGTCCAGCCCGGAGATGCCGGTCAGGGCCCGGGCGAGCGCGGTGCGGCCCGACCCCAGCAGCCCGGCGACGCCGACCACCTCGCCCTCGCCGAGGTCGATGTCCGCGTCGGCGATGCCCGGCGTCGCGCCGACGCCCCGCGCGCTGAGGAAGACGGCCGACCCGGGCTCGTCGACGGCGGAGCGCTGGCGCGTCTTGAACTCCGAGACGTCGCGCCCGAGCATCTTGTTGACGAGGTCGATGCGCAGGAGCTGGCGCGTGAGGTACTCCCCGACGAGCTTGCCGTCCCGCAGGACCGTCACGCGGTCGCAGATCTCGTACACCTGGTCCAGGAAGTGCGAGACGAAGAGGATGGCCACGCCGCGCGAGCGGAGCTCGCGGATGATCCGGAACAGCTCGGCGACCTCGTCGAGGTCGAGGCTGGACGTCGGCTCGTCGAGGACGAGCACGCGCACGTCCGTGGAGATCGCCCGGGCGATGGCGACCAGCTGCTGCACCGCCACCGAGTGCGTGCCCAGCGCCGACGCCGGGTCGATGTCGAGGCCGAGGTCGGCGAGGATCGCCCGCGCGCGGTCGCGCATCGCCCGCGCGCTGACGACGCCGCGCGAGCGCTGCTCGCGCCCCAGCAGGATGTTCTCGGCCACCGAGAGGTTCGGCAGCAGCTCGATCTCCTGGTAGACGGTGCTGATGCCCGCGCGCTGCGCGTCGTGCGGGCTGGTGAACGCCACCTCGCGCCCGTCCAGGACCAGGGTCCCCGCGTCGAGCGCGAGCGCCCCGGTGATCGCCTTGATCAGCGTCGACTTCCCGGCGCCGTTCTCGCCCATGAGCGAGTGCACCTCGCCCGGGAACATGCGGAAGGACACGTCGTCGAGCGCCGCGTCGGCGCCGAAGCGCACCGTCGCACCGGTCAGCTCGAGAAGCGGCTGCGTCCCGCCCGCCTCGCCCATCGGGCCATTATCGCGAGCCGAGGGTGCGCGGGCGGCCGTCGCCGCGGGCGTGGCTATCGGCGTTGCTCCGACCGGGCGACGATCCCGCGCTGCACCACGATGAACAGGAGCAGCAGCGCGCCGATGATGATCTGCATCCAGGACTGCTCGGCGCCCATGAACGAGATGATCGTCTTGATCGTGCCGAACACGAGGACGCCGATGAGCGACCCGAGGACGTAGCCGCGACCGCCGGTGAGCAGCGTCCCGCCGATGACCACGGCGGCGATCGCGTCCAGCTCGGTGCCGATGCCGTTGCGCGGGTACCCGGCCCCGGAGTAGGCGGTGAGCAGGAGGCCGGCGAGGCCGCCGCAGAAGCCGCTGATGACGTACACGGTGACCTTGGTGCGCGCGACGTCCAGGCCCATCAGCCGCGCGGACTGCTCGTTGCCGCCGATCGCGTAGACCGTCCGGCCGAACCGGGTCAGGTGCAGGACGAACGCGGCCAGGGCGACCACCAGGAGGGCGATGAGCCCCGTCGGCGTGACGTACCAGTCCCCGATGCGGATCCGGTTCTGCTGCAGCCACAGGATCCCGGCGTCCTCCACGCGGATCGAGGACAGGCTCACGACGAACGCCAGCCCGCGGGCGAGGAACAGCCCCGCGAGCGAGGCGATGAACGGCTGCACGTTGAAGTACTGCACGAGGACGCCGATGAGCAGCCCGACGGCGGCGCCGCCCGCGAGCATCGCCGGCACGGCGACGACGAGCGGCAGGCCGGAGGCGATGAGCTGGGCGCCGAGGATGCCGGTGAACGCCATCACGGAGCCGACCGACAGGTCGATCCCGCCGGTCAGGATGACGAAGGTCATCCCGACGGCGAGCACCAGCAGGTAGGCGTTGTCGAGCAGCAGGGCGGACAGGTTGCGCGCCGTCACGAAGTCCCCGCGCAGGAACGACTCCGCGCCCACCAGGAGCAGCAGGAGGATGACGACCGCCGCGAAGGTCGGCGTCATCGCGGCGTGCCGGCTCATGAAGGTCTGCAGCGGGGAGGCGCGGCGCTCGACCCGCACCGGCCTCGTCTCGGTCACCGTCGCGCTCATGCCGCCACCTCCGTACGCTCCCGCTCCACGTCACGGCCGGGCACGCCCCGGGACCGCACCGACCTGGCCACCGACCCGAACGCCCCGCGCACGCGTGGCGACTGCACCATCACGACGGCGACGACGACGATGGCGAAGAACACCGGGCTCTGCGCCGACGGGACCCCGAGGAACAGGATCGTCGACTCCAGGGTCTGGATGATGAGGACGCCGACGACGGTGCCCGCGATCGAGAACTTGCCGCCCACCAGCGACGTACCGCCGAGGACGACGGCGAGGATCGCGTAGAGCTCGATGAACAGGCCGGCCGCGTTCGCGTCGGCGGCCCGGATGTTCGACGCGTAGATGATCCCGGCGATGCCGGCGAGGACGCCGCTGACGACGTAGGCGCCGAGGATGATCCCGCGCGCCCGGACGCCCGCGAGGCGGCTGGCCTCGGGGTTGATGCCCACCGCCTCCGTCAGCACGCCGAGGGCGGTGCGCCGCTCGACGAGGGCGATCACGGCGATCGCGGCCACGGAGACGAAGAAGGCGAACGGCAGCACGGTGAGGTAGCCGCTCGCGATGTAGGAGAAGGGGGCGGAGTTCACGGTGGTGATGAACCCGCCGGTGATGAGGAGCGCGACGCCGCGGCCCGCGAGCATGAGGACCAGGGTCGCGATGATGGGCTGGATCCCGAGCACGGCGACGAGGAACCCGTTCCACACACCGAGCACGAGCGCGACGAGCACGGCGAACCCGACGGCGACGAGCACCGTGCCGAGGTTGCCCGGGTCGTTCGAGCCGTCGATCACGGTGAGCGCCACCGCGCCCGAGACGGCCATGACCGCACCGACCGACAGGTCGATCCCGCGGGTCGCGATGACGATGGTCATGCCCAGCGCGACGAGCATGAGCGGCGCGCTGTTGCGCAGGATGTTGATGAGCGCGCCGTAGAGCTCGCCGTCCCTCATGGTGATCGTGAGGAACTGCGGCCGCGCGATCGAGTTCACCACGACGAGCGTCAGGAGCGCCGCGAGCGGCCAGAACAGACGGTGCTTCCAGATCCGGGTCACGCCGCACTCCCCTTGCCCTCGTTGGCCAGGTAGTCGATGAGGCCGTCGAGATCGACCTCGGACGAGTCGAGCTCGCCGATCTTCCGGCGGTCGCGAAGCACGGCGATCCGCTGGGCCAATCGAAGCACCTCCTCCAGCTCGGAGGAGATGAAGATGACGGCGAGCCCGCGCGCCGACAGCTCGGACACCTTGCGCTGGATGTCGGCCTTGGCGCCGACGTCGATGCCGCGGGTCGGCTCGTCGAGCACGAGCAGCTCCGGCGCGGTCGCGAGCCACCGTGCGAGGAGCACCTTCTGCTGGTTGCCGCCCGAGAGGTTGGCGACGACGGCGTCCGGGTCCGCGGGCCGCACGCCGAGGGCGGCGATGTACTCGGCCACGACGGCGTCCTGCTCGCTGCGGCGGATGCGCCGCGCCCAGCCGCGACGGGCCTGGATGCCGAGCACGATGTTCTCCGCGACCGTGAGGTCGGCGACGATGCCCTCCCCGCGCCGGTCCTCCGAGGAGAACGAGATGCGGTGGTCGATCGCGTGCCGCGGGGAGGTCAGGCGCGCCGGCTGCCCGTGCACGCTGATGCGGCCGGCGTCGGGCCGGTCCGCGCCGTAGAGGAGCCGGACGAGCTCGGTGCGACCGGACCCGAGGAGGCCGGCGAGGCCGACCACCTCCCCCGGGTAGACCGACAGGTCGGCGGGCTCGAGCACGCCGCGCCGCCCGACCCCCTCGGCGCGCAGCACCGGCTCGCCCGAGCGGTCGATCGCACGGTGGGCCGTCCGGGACAGCGCCTCCAGGTCGTCGAGCTCGCGGCCGATCATCTTCGTCACGAGGGCGTCGCGCGGCAGGTCGGCGGCGCGGTACTCGCCGACGAGGGCGCCGTTGCGCAGCACGGTGATCCGGTCGGAGATCTCGTAGACCTGCTCGATGAAGTGGGAGACGAAGAGGATCGCGACGCCCGCGGCGCGCAGCTCGCGGATGACGCCGAACAGCTCCTCGACCTCGTCGCGGTCCAGGCTCGACGTCGGCTCGTCGAGCACCAGCACCTTGGCCTCGAGGACCATGGCCCGGCTGATCGCGACGAGCTGCTGGATCGCGATCGAGTGCGCGGACAGGAGCGAGCGCGGGTCGATGCGCAGGCTCAGCCCGGCCAGGTGCCGTGCGGCCTCGGCGTGCGTCGCCCGCCAGTCGATGGCGCCGCCACGCCGGACCTCGTGGCCGAGCATGACGTTCTCGCCGACCGTGAGGTTCGGGCAGAGGTTGACCTCCTGGTACACGGTGGAGATCCCGGCCGCCTGCGCGTCGGCGGTCGAGGCGAAGGTCCGCTCCGCCCCCCCGATGCTGATGGAGCCGCTGTTCACGGCGTAGACGCCGGTGAGCGCCTTGATCAGGGTCGACTTGCCGGCCCCGTTCTCGCCCATGAGGGCGTGCACCTCGCCGGGACGGAGCGCGAAGTCGACACGGTCGAGCGCCAGCACGCCCGGGAACCGGATGGTGATCCCGCGCATCTCGACGACGGGAGGCGCACCGGTGTCCGTGACCTCGTCGACAGGGGGCGCTTCGGTGTCCGCAGGCATGCTCAGGCTCCTCGTGGCTCGCCGGGGGCCGTACGCCGCGGTGGCGGCGCCGGGATCGCTGGGACCCCGGCGCCGCCTCCCCCGCCGGCGTCGACCGACCAGGTGGATCAGGTGCAGGTCAGTACTTGCGGTCCGGCAGCGCGGCCTCGGCGGCCTCCTGGTCGAACTCCAGGTCCTCGACGTACACGGTGCGCTCGATGTCCTTGCCCGCGAGCACGTCCTTCACGAGGCCGGCCGCCAGGTCACCCAGGAGCGGGTTGCACTCGACGATGTAGTTGATCTTGCCGTCGACGAGGGCCTGCATGCCGTCGCGGACCGCGTCGATGGACACGATCTTGATGTCCTCGCCCGGCGTGCCGCCCGCGGCCTCGATGGCCTCGATCGCACCCAGGGCCATGTCGTCGTTGTGCGCGTACACCAGGTCGATGCCGTCGACGCCGTACTTCTGCAGGAAGCCCTCCATGACGGACTTGCCGCCGTCCCGCGTGAAGTCGCCCGTCTGGGAGTCGATCTTCTCGATCGCGGAGCCCTCGATGGCCTCGTCGAAGCCCTCGGCCCGGTCGTTCGCCGGCGCGGAGCCGGTCGTGCCCTCGAGCACGACCATCTTCGTCGGCGTGTCACCGAACTCGCGGACCGCCCACTCGCCGGCCTTGACGCCCTCGGTGCGGAAGTCGAGCCCGACCCACGCGGCGTAGAGGTCCTCCGAGGCCGAGACCGTGCGGTCCTCGAGGATCACGGGGATGTCCGCGTCCTTGGCCTCCTGCAGCACGTCGTCCCAGCCGTCCTCCACGATCGGCGCGATCACGATCGCGTCGACGCCCTGGTTGATGAACGACCGCACGGCGGCGATCTGCGCTGCCGGGTCGTTGTCCGCGGCGTTGAAGATCAGCTCGAAGCCGTTCTCCTCGGAGAAGGCCGCCTTCATCGACTCGGTGTTCGCGCTGCGCCAGCCGCTCTCCGAGCCGGTCTGGGCGAAGCCGACGGTGATCAGCTCGTCGCCGCCGCCACCGCCGCCACCACCGGCGTTGGTGTCGCCGTCGCTGTCGCCGTCGCCCGACGCACAGCCGGTCGCCGTGAGGGCCACCACGCTCAGGAGCGCCAGCCCCGACATGATCCGCTTCCGCATGTCCAAAACCTCCTCGTTCTGGTCCGGCGTCGTCACCGGTCTCAGGTGCCACCCCTGCACCGACCCCGCGGGCCGTGTGATGGATGATAGCGCTCACATTTCGCGCCACGTCCATGTGGTCGAGGTCACAGTTGCGTAACGCAGGCCCGTCCGTGCGTGCTCACCGGCGGTTTCTGCAGCGTTGCATGTGACACATCGACCGCACTCACATCGCGGGAGCGCCCGGACGTCGTCCCGACACGACGAGCGCCGTCCCGAGGCCCGCGGTGGCGAGCGAGACCGCCGCCGCCGCCGCGAAGGCCGCCCCGAAGGCGGGGACCCCCGCGGCCGGTCCGACG
>JAEZAR010000177.1 GCA_023430425.1 Actinomycetes bacterium
GCCCGGGCCGGCCGCGGGCGGCCACCAGGGCCGCGCCCGCCCGTACGGCCGCGAGGTGCGCGTGCCGGAAGGCCTCCTCGGGGTCGGCGGCCACGGCGGCTGCGACGAGCTCGGCCTCGCTGCGCGCGAGCAGGTCGCGCACGGTGTCCGGGACGGGGGCGTGCATGGCACCTCCTGACGAACGTCGAACGGGTGTTCGAGACCCATGGTGGCACGCCCCTCCGACACGCCGTCTGCGCACGCCCCCGCCCCCGCGTACGGTGGCCCCGTGCGGCACGAGCGGACGCGACGACGCCGCGTGGTCGTCGGGACCGACCTGCCCGACACCGACGTGCCGGTCGCCACGGGCACGGTCCGGCTCGTCCGCGACCGCGCCGAGCCGTCGCTGGTCACCCTCCTGCTCAACGGCGTGCCCAGCTCCTGCCTCGACCTCGACGACCCGACGTGGCTCGAGTTCGAGTACATGCAGCAGATGGCCGCCGTCGTCGACCGCCTCCGGCCCGGCCCGGTCGAGGCGGTGCACCTCGGTGCCGCCGGGTGCGCGCTCCCCCGGTGGCTCGACGCCGTCCGCCCCGGCTCCCGCCAGCTCGCCGTCGACGTGGACGCCGAGCTGGTCCGCCTCGTCCGGGCCTGGTTCGACCTCCCGCGGGCGCCGCGGCTGCGCCTGCGCGTCCAGGACGCCCGGGCGGCCGTCGCCGGCCTGGCGGACGCGAGCGCCGACGTCGTGGTGCGCGACGTCTTCGCGCGGGACCGCACGCCGGACGCCCTCACGACAGTCGAGTTCGCCGCCGACGTCGCACGCGTGCTCCGGCCGGGCGGGGTCTACCTCGTCAACTGCGCGGTCCGCCCGCCCCTGCGGGTGGCGCGCAGCGAGGCCGCCACGCTCCTGACGGCGCTGGACGACGTGGCCGTGATCGCCGAGCCCGGGCTGCTGCGCGGCCGCCGCTACGGGAACCTCGTGCTGGCCGCGGTCCGGGGCACCGAGGGCGTCCGGCCGGACGACCCCGCGCTCGCCCGCGCGCTCCGGTCGCTGCCCGTGCCCACCCGGCTGCTGCACGGGGCCGAGCTCGCCGCCTTCGTGGGTGGCGCACCCGTCCTGCGCGACCCCGGCCCGACGCCGCCGGACGACTCGACCACGGCCCCGTGACCCACGGCCCCGTGACCCACGGCCCTTGATTGACGGCACCCCCAGGCCCCCGACGACGACGGAGGCCGCGCCCGGGCGGGCGCGGCCTCCGTCGACGAGGTGCTCAGATGGGGCGGACGTTCTCCGCCTGCGGGCCCTTGGGGCCCTGCGTGATCTCGAACTCGACCCGCTGGGCCTCCTCGAGCGTCTTGTAGCCCTGCGTGTCGATCGCCGAGTAGTGCACGAAGACGTCGGCGCCGCCGCCGTCCTGGGCGATGAAGCCGTAGCCCTTCTCCGCGTTGAACCACTTCACGGAACCCTGCGCCATGCTGTGCCTGTCCTTCTGTCCATCCGGGACGTCGTGACCGTGCCTTGTGCCCGGTCGTCGTGCCGCAATGCCTTCGTCCCGCGTCCTGCTCCGGCGGACCCGGCCACGGTCCCGACGGTCGCCCGGACGGCCCAGGGCCATGCCGGTCACTGCAACACGCGCAAGCATGGCACGGGGGGGACGGGCCGCGCCAGGGAAGGACGATCACGGTCCGGCACCGCGCCCGGGGCACCGCGGAGACTGCGCGAGCCCTGGTCGGGACCCGCCCGGGGTCAGTCGTCCTCGGGCGGGGGCTGCTCGGCGAGGAAGCGCTCGAGCTCGGCGCCGATCTCGTCCGCCGTCGGCAGGTCCGACGGGTCCGCCAGGAGACCGACCACCCCGAGGATCCGCGCGGCCCCGTCGTACTGCTCCTCCAGGGCGCGCACCACCGCTGCCACGTCCGGCGACTCGGCGACCTGCCGGTCCACCTGCTCGATCGCCTCCGCTGCTGCCCCGGCGAGCTCGTCGGCGTCGAGCGCCAGTGCCGCGACCTCCTCGACGTGGCGCAGCGCCGTGCGCGCGGCGGCGGGGAACGCGGACTGCGCGAGGTAGTGCGGGACGTGCACGCCGACGCCGGCCGCGTCCACCCCCCACCGCCCCAGGCGGTACTCCAGGAGCGAGGCGGCCGACCCGGGCACCTGCACCATCCCGAACCAGCCGGTCGTCGAGGTGAGCTCGCGCCGCGTGCCGTGCCGCGTGGCCTCCAGGGGGCGGGTGTGCGGCACCGCCATGGGGATGCCGTGCATCCCGACGACGAGGCGCACGCCGAACCGCTCCACCAGCCGGCGCACGGCCGCCGCGAACCGCTCCCAGGCGACGTCGGGCTCCAGTCCGTGCATGAGCAGGAACGGCACGCCGTCGGCGTCGCGCAGCAGGTCGACGACCAGCTGCGGCGGGTCGTAGTCGCGCCATCGCCACACGTCGAAGGTCATCATCGGGCGCCGCGCGCGGTAGTCCACGAGCTGGTCGGCGTCGAACGTCACCAGCCGGCGGGACTCGAAGCGCTCGAGCAGGTGCTCCGTGGCCACCTCGCCCGCGCCGCCGGCGTCGACGAAGCCGCGCAGGGCGTGCACGAGGACGAGGTCACGCGGCACGCCGGGGGAGGCCGGGTCGTCCGGTCCGGGCCCGGCAGCCGGCGCGGCGCCCAGCTCGGTGGCCAGGGCTGCGGCCGTGTCCTCCTCCACCGTGTACAGGTCGCGGGGGTCGGTCGTCACGTTGTGCTCCTCGGCGTGGTGTCACTGCGACAACGCGCCGCGACCCGCGCCGCATTCCGCGGCGGCGGCCCCGTCAGTGCGCGGGGAGGCGGACCACCTGGACGAAGAAGTCGTCGATCTGCCGGACGACCTCGATGAACCGCTCGAAGTCCACGGGCTTGGTGACGTAGGCGTTGGCGTGCAGGGAGTAGCTGCGCAGGACGTCCTCCTCCGCCTCTGAGGTCGTCAGCACGACGACGGGGATGCGCCGCAGCTCCTCGTCGCCCTTCATCGCGGCGAGCACCTCCCGGCCGTCCATCCGGGGCAGGTTGAGGTCGAGCAGCACCAGGTCGGGCGTCGGCACGTCCGCGTACTGCCCCTCCTTGCGCAGGTACGTCATCGCCTCCGCGCCGTCGCTGACGACGGAGAGGCGATTGGCGACCTTGTTCGCCTCGAAGGCCTCCCGGGTCATGAGCACGTCACCGGGGTCGTCCTCCACGAGCAGGACGTCGATCTCCTTGCGCTCAGCCATCCCTCAGCCCTTCTTCTCCGCGGCCGTCCGCCGCACCGGTGGTGCCCTCCGCCGCGTCCCGCGGCACCGCCGCGGTGCCAACCGGCTGGTCGCCGACGGCCTGCCCCGGTCGTGCCGTCGGCCCGGCGGCCGGCAGCGTCCAGCGGATGACGGTACCTTCCTGGACCCCCTGGTCGACCCAGATGTCCCCTCCGTGGTACTCGACGATCTTCTTGCACAGCGCCAGCCCGATGCCGGTGCCCTCGTACACGTCCTTCGGGTGCAGGCGCTGGAAGATCACGAAGACGCGCTCGGCGTACTGGGGGTCGATCCCGATGCCGTTGTCCCGGCACGCCAGCTGCCAGTAGTCCCCCACCCGCTCGGCGGTCACGCGGACCACGGGCGGGCGGTCGGGGTGACGGAACTTCAGGGCGTTGCCGACCAGGTTCGCGAGCAGCTGGGTGAGCAGCGGGGCCTCGCCCCGGACGGTCGGCAGGCCGTCGCCGGCGACGTCGGCGCCCGCTGCCTCGATCGCCGGCTCGAGGTCGGTCCGGACCTGGTCCAGGGCCGCGGACAGGTCGACCTCGGTCACCTCGGTGCCGATGCGCCCGACGCGGGAGAAGCCGAGCAGGTCGTTGATGAGGCGCTGCATCCGCTTGGCGCCGTCGACGGCGAAGTCGATGTACTGGTCCGCGCGGTCGTCCAGGCGGCCGCGGTAGCGGGTCGAGAGCAGCTGGGTGAAGCTCGCCACCTTCCGCAGCGGCTCCTGCAGGTCGTGCGAGGCGACGTAGGCGAACTGCTCGAGGTCGCGGTTCGAGCGCCGCAGGTCCTCGGCCTGCTCCTCCAGGGTCGCGTGCGAGGCCGCGATCTCCGCCCGGGCTCGCGCGGCCTCCTCCAGGAGGAGCACGAGGCGCTCGCGCATGGCCTCCACGTCGCGGGCCAGCTCGCCCACCTCACCGGGCCCCGCGAGCGGGACGCGGTGGTGCGCGTCCCCGTCGGCGACCACGCGCACGTGCGCCGCGAGGTCGCCGATCGGGTCGGTCACCCACCGGCGCAGGAAGACCCACAGGAGCACACCCGCCGTGACCGCGCCGGCCACGAGCACCGCGAACGCGACGGTGGTCACGCCGATCCACATGCGCAGCTGCGCGTTCGCCTCGCCGCGGGCCTCCCGCACGGCGGAGGTGTACTGGCCGAGCACCGTGTCGAGGCGCGCGAAGGCGTCCTCCTCGGCGCGGTGCTCGGCGCCCGTCACCACATCGGGCCCCCCGGCCTCCACCGCGGCGACGAGCGGCTCGACGTGCCCACCGAACCACTCCTCGAGCGCCGCCTCCGCGTCCCGGCGCAGCCGGACCACCTCGTGGTCGTCGCCGAGCTCGGCGGCGAGCTCGGCCCCGGTGTCGGGCGGCTCCCCGGTCCCCTCCTCGGCCTCGCTGTCGTCGCCGCCGAGGCTCTCGAGCACCTGCAGCGTGCCCAGGTCGCCCGTGGCGAGGAAGCCGTCGACAGCGGCCTTCGCCTCGCGGACGAGCAGCTGGCCGCTGTCCGCCTCGGTGATCGCCCGGTAGAACGTGCCGGTGATGACGTCCTGCCGGTCCCGCATGACGACGAGCGCCGTCGCCGCGACGCCGGCGAGCATGGCCAGGAGCATCCCGCCCGCGACCAGGGCCAGGCCCAGCCGCCGGCGCAGCGGCGC
>JAEZAR010000198.1 GCA_023430425.1 Actinomycetes bacterium
CCGCTGCGCGCGCCGGAGGAGGTCGCAGCGCTCGCGCGGTCGGTCGAGCGGCGCGGGGCCGAGGTCCGCGGGCTGATGTTCTACGAGGCGCAGGTCGCCGGGCTGCCCGACACGTCCCCCGCGGTGCGGGCGGTCAAGCGCGCATCCCTCACCGAGCTGGCCGGACGCCGGGGCGAGGTCGTCGCCGCGGTGCGGGACGCCGTCGGGCACCCGCTGGAGGTGGTCAACGGCGGCGGGACGGGCTCGCTCGCGGCAACCGCCGCGGACCCGTCCGTGACGGAGCTGACGGCGGGGTCCGGCCTGTTCGCGCCGACTCTGTTCGACGGCTACCGCGTGCCGGCGGGCGGGCGGCGGCTGCGTCCGGCGGCGTTCTTCGTCCTGGACGTCGTGCGCCGACCGGCACCCGGCGTGGCGACGGTGTTCTCGGGCGGGTACATCGCCTCCGGGCCGCCTGGCCCGTCCCGCGCGCCGACGCCGGTGGACCCGCCGGGGCTGCGGCTGGGTCGGGCCGAGAGCGCGGGCGAGGTGCAGACGCCGGTGCTCGGTCGGGCGGCCGACGGCCTCGCCGTCGGCGACCGGGTGTGGTTCCGGCACGCCAAGGCGGGCGAGCTCATGGAGCGGTTCGGCGAGGCGGTGCTCGCCGCGCCCGGGAGCGAGCCCGGCCCGGTGCCCACCTACCGGGGGCTCGGGCTGACCTTCGGCTGACGCCCGGAGACCGCTGCCCGACCGCCCGCGGTCCCTTGTGCGCCCCGGCGCCGAGCGGGACGATCGCAGCAGGGCTCGCCCACCGCCGGCACGGTCGACCGCCGGTCCTCCCTGCCGGAGACGCGAGCGCCCGCCGGCAGGGGGAGGCGGCGACGATGACGCACGGGACGCACGGGACGCACGTAGCGCACGGGACGCGCGGGGGGACGAGCGGGGGCCCGCTGCGGCGGGCGGCGCGCTGGGCCCGGGGGCACAAGATCCCCGTCGCCAGCATCGTGGCGGGGCTCGCCGGCCTGACCACGATCGCCGGGTTCCTCCTGACGACCTTCCGGACGGACCCGGGGCCGCTCCCCCAGCTGCAGGTGGCGAGCTTCGACGTCGGGAGCGTGTCCCGCCACGCGCAGGTCGACGGCAACGGCTACACCGAGAAGGTGGCCCGCGACCCGGCCGTCGTCCAGGTCGGCCTCCGCAACGGGGGCGACGCGCCGGCCTACCTGACCCGCGCCGTCGTCACCGTCCGCGAGTTCGCGCCCCTGGAGACCTGCCTCGCGTTCGGCGACGCCCTGTACGTCACGGACTCGGTCGACGTGCAGATCCCCTACGAGCTGCGCGAGGTGCCGTGGACGTTCGAGGTGCCCATCGTCTTCCGGGTCGCGCCCAACGACGTCGACCGGCTCGAGCTGACGTTCAGCGTCCCGGACCTGCCGCCGTTCGTGCAGCCGGTCGCGGTGAGCCTGGACATCGCCGTCGTCGAGGATCTCGGCGCCGAGCCCCTCCCGGTGGGCACGGCCCACCTCCTGGTGCCCGACGCGAACGTCCTCACGGCTCTCGAGGGTCTCCTCGAGGAGCCGGTCGTGCCGGTCGAGCAGGGATGCAACGAGCGCAACCTCGGCACCCTCGAGCGCGTGCTCGCCGCACCGGCGCTCGAGGTGGCCGGGACGTCCGCCGAGTACCAGCACCTCATGGACGCGATCGAGGCGTGGGAGGACGGCGAGTTCTACGTCCTGCCGGCGCAGCCCTGACCCCGGCGGGAACCCTTGACCTGTCTATCGCTGCACGGTCGACGCTGGCGATCATGACGACGACACCGACCCGCACGCGCCCGACGGCGCCCACCGCCCCGACCACGGTCCTCGAGACGACGCTGAGGCTCCTCCGACCACCGGAGGACGTCTTCCCTCTCCTGTGTCCGGTGCTGGAGTACCTGTGGATCCCCGACTGGTCGTGCACGATGGTGCACAGCCGCAGCGGCGTCGCGGAGCTCGGCTGCGTGTTCCTCCGGGACGGAGGGGAGACATGGCTCACCACCCGGTACGAGCCCCCGACGGCGATCGACTACGCGATCGTGACCCCGGACCTGACCGCCTCGACCCTCCGGTTCCGGCTGGCGCCGACGCCGGACGGGGGCACGACGGCGGCGCTCCGCAGCACCCGGACCGCGCTGTCACCCGCGGGCGCGGAGTCCGTGCGCGCCTGGCCGCTCGACGACCAGCTGGCGATGTGGCGGCTGCGCGAGGCGCAGGCGAACCACTACCTGACGACCGGGACGATGCTCGAGGGCCCGCCGCCGGTGTACCCGGGGAGCTGACGGTCGGCCGGCTCGCCGCCCGGCACGGCCTGTCCCGGAGCACCCTGCTCTACTACGACCGGATCGGGCTCCTCTCGCCGTCGGCGCGCTCGGGGGCCGGCTACCGCCGCTACGACGCCGCCGACGACGCCCGCCTGGCCGCGATCTGCCGGTACCGCCGGGCGGGCATCTCGCTGGAGGGGATCCGTGACCTGCTCGACGCACCGGGCCGGCCACTGACCGACGCCCTCGCGGAGCGTCTGGTCGAGCTCGACGCCGAGATCCGAGCGCTGCGCGACCAGCAGCGCTTCATCCTCGGCTCCCTCAGCGCCGGCCGGCCCCTCGGCGTCGCGCCGTTCCTGGGCGGCGAGCAGCTCGTGGACCTCCTCGAGCGCACCGGCGTCCCCGCCGAGCAGCGCGCCGCCTGGCACGCCGCCCTGGAACGCACCGACGGCACCCTGCACCAGGCGTTCCTGGAGTTCCTCTGCATGCCGGAGGAGGAGATCCGCCGGGTCCGCGCCCGGGCGCGCACGGGCGGCCGCTGACGACCCTGCTTACCCTCGGCTCGTGGCAGTCGTGGCGGTGACCGGCGTGACGGGGTACGTGGGCGGGCGCCTCGTGCCGGAGCTCCTGGCGGCCGGGCACACCGTGCGCGCGCTCGCCCGCACCCCGCGGCGCGTCGCGGATCGGGACTGGGCGGACCAGGTCGAGCTCCTCGAGGCCGACGCCGCCGACCTCGAGGGCCTCCGGGCGGCGCTGGCCGGCGTCGACGTCGCCTACTACCTCATCCACTCCCTCGGCACCGGTCGCCGGTTCGAGTCGCGGGACCGGCGGACCGCGCTGACCTTCGCGCGGGCCGCCCGCGAGGCGGGCGTCGGCCGGATCGTGTACCTCGGGGGCCTGCACCCCGACGTCGAGGCGCTGTCCCCGCACCTGGAGTCGCGCAAGGAGGTCGGGGAGATCCTGCTGGCCTCCGGCGTGCCGACCACGGTCCTGCGGGCGGCCGTGATCCTCGGCTCGGGGTCGGCGTCGTTCGAGATGATGCGCTACCTCACCGAGCGGCTGCCCGCGATGACGACGCCGCGCTGGGTGGACAACCGGATCCAGCCGATCGCGATCCGGGACGTGCTGCGGTACCTGGTGGGCAGCGCGACGATGCCGCCCGAGGTCAACCGCGCCTTCGACATCGGCGGCCCGGAGGTGCTCACCTACCGGCAGATGATGCAGCGGTACGCCGCGGTGGCGGGGCTGCGGCGTCGGGTGATCGTCGGCGTCGGCGTGCTGAGCCCGCGGCTCTCGAGCCTGTGGGTCTCGCTCGTCACGCCGGTCCCGGGCCCCCTCGCGCGGCCGCTCGTGGAGTCGCTCGTGCACGAGGTGGTCTGCAAGGAGCACGACATCGCCGAGTACGTGCCCGACCCGCCGGAGGGTCTGCTCGGCTTCGACGACGCGGTCCGCCTCGCGCTGACGCGGATCCAGGAGGCCGACGTCGTGACGCGGTGGTCGAGCGCCTCGGTGCCGGGCGCCCCGAGCGACCCGCTGCCGAGCGACCCGGACTGGGCGGGCGGGTCGCTGTACCGGGACGAGCGTCGGACGCGCGTCGCGGCCCCGCCCGACGCCGTCTGGCAGGTGCTCCAGACCGTCGGCGGCGAGCGGGGCTGGTACTCCTGGCCGCTCGCGTGGCAGGTGCGCGGCCTGCTGGACCGCCTCTCGGGCGGGCCCGGCCTGCGTCGCGGTCGGCGGGACCCGGCGCGCCTGCGCGTGGACGACGCCGTGGACTTCTGGCGGGTCGAGGAGGTCGTGCCCGGCCGGATGCTGCGCCTGCGCGCGGAGATGCGCCTGCCGGGGCTCGCGTGGCTCGAGCTCGCCGTGCGGCCGGAACCGGACGGCACGTCGACGCTGCGCCAGGTGGCGACCTTCCACCCGCACGGGCTCGCCGGCCAGCTCTACTGGTGGGCGGTGACGCCGTTCCACGGCGTGGTGTTCGGCGGGATGCAGCGAGGCATGGCCGCCGAGGCGGAGCGGCTCGCGGCGTCGTCGGCCGCCTGAGCCCGGGTGGCCCGCCGGTCGGGAGCACGTCGGAGCCCGCGGTCGGGCAGCGTTCGCCGTGCGATCCCCGCCGTCGGGCAGCGTTCGCCGTGCGCTCCCCGCCGTCGGGCAGCGTTCCCCGTGCGATCCCCACAGTCGGGCAGCGTTGGCGCGTGATAGGTCCGACTTCGCTGCCCAGCCGCACCCAGCACCCCGGGGACGGTCGACCTGTCCAGCGGCGCCGGTAGAGGCCGCCGACCATGCCGACTCCACCGATGCCCGTGCGCCCGCCGGACCCGCCCCCCGGACCGCCGCGGTTCGCCGCGGACGGCGCGGGCGTGCGAGCCGCCGTGCCCCGGAC
>JAEZAR010000207.1 GCA_023430425.1 Actinomycetes bacterium
GTCGTGCCCGCTGACCTCCGGCGGGCCCGACGCCCGCGTCGCCCTCCGCCGCGCCGTGTGGTGGCCCGAGGCGACCCTCAGCGGACCGGACGGGGACGCCGCGAGCTGATCACGCCGGTGTCGAACCCCGCCAGGTGCAGGCCGCCGTGGAACCGGGCGTGCTCGATCTTCAGGCACCGGTCCATGACGACGTCGAGGCCGGCCGCCTCGGCGAGACGGGCGACGCCCTCGTGCCAGGAGCCCAGCTGGAGCCAGAGCGTGCTCGCCCCGACGGCCAGGGTCTCCTCCAGCACCGTGGGCAGGTCGTCGTGGCGCCGGAAGACGTCGACGAGGTCCGGGACGACCGGCAGCGACTCCAGCGACGGGTACGCCGGTCGGCCGAGGATCTCCGTCGCGTGCGGGTTGACGAAGTACACCTCGTACGGGGAGGACGCCAGCAGGTACGTGGCGACGAAGTAGCTGGCCCGGGCCGGGTTGGCCGACGCGCCGACGACGGCGACCGTGCGCGTGCGGCGCAGGATCGCGAGCCGTTCGGCGGCGCCGGGACCCGTCCACGTCCGGGCCGGCGCGGCGGCGTCGGGCACGGCGGCGGGAACCTCGCAGGCGTCGCCCACCGCCACCGGGGCGATGAAGCTCATGCCCCCACCTCCGTCCGGTCCGGCTGCGCGCGTCGGGCCCCCTGCGCCCGACGCGCCTCCTCCGCGGTGCCGACGGCGACCGTGAGGGCCTGGTCCAGGTCCCACAGGATGTCCTCGACGTCCTCGAGACCGACGCTGATGCGCACGAGGTCCTCGGGCACCCCCGCGGCCTCGAGCTGCGCCGCGGAGAGCTGCTGGTGGGTGGTCGACGCCGGGTGGATGACCAGGGTCCGGGCGTCGCCGACGTTGGCGAGGTGGCTCGCGAGCTGGAGCGTCTCGATGAGCACCTGGCCCGCCTGACGGGCCGGCACCGCCTCGGTGCCCCGGACGCCGAAGGCGAACACCGCGCCCGGCCCGGCCGGCAGGTAGCGCCGGGCCCGCTCGTGGTGGGGGTGGGACGGCAGCCCGGCCCAGTTCACGTAGCCGATCCGCGGGTCCGCCTCCAGCCACTGCGCGACGGCGCGCGCGTTGGCGACGTGCGCGTCCATCCGCTGGGGGAGCGTCTCGACGCCCTGGAGCAGCTGGAACGCCGCCTGCGCGGACAGGGACGGACCGATGTCGCGCAGCTGCTCGCTGCGCAGCTTCGTGAGGAACCCGTACTCGCCGAAGTTCTCCCACCACCGCACGCCCCCGTAGGAGGCGACGGGCTCCGTCATCTGCGGGAACCGGCCGTTGCCCCAGTCGAAGCGCCCGCTCTCCACCACGACGCCCCCGAGCGTGGTCCCGTGGCCGCCGAGGAACTTGGTCGCGGAGTGCAGGACAATGTCCGCGCCGTGCTCGATCGGTCGGCACAGGTACGGCGTCGCGAGCGTCGCGTCGACGACGAGGGGCACACCCGCCGCGTGCGCCACCTCGGCCAGGCCCGCCAGGTCGGCGATCTCGCCGGACGGGTTCGCCACGACCTCGGTGTAGACGACCTTGGTCTCGGGCCGGATCGCCGCCGCGTAGTCCGCGGGGTCGGTGCCGCGGACGAACGTCGTGGCGACCCCGAACCGGCGCAGCGTGACGTCGAGCTGGGTGAGGGTGCCGCCGTAGAGCGCGGCGGACGCCACCACGTGGTCGCCCGCGCCGACCAGCGCGGCGAACGTCACGAACTCGGCGGCCATGCCGGATGCCGTCGCGACCGCGCCGAGGCCGCCCTCGAGGGAGGCGATCCGCTCCTCCAGCGCCGCCACCGTCGGGTTGCCGATGCGGGAGTAGATGTTCCCGAACTTCTGGAGCGCGAACAGGCTCGCGGCGTCGGCCGTGTCGTCGAACACGAAGCTCGTGGTGGCGTAGATGGGCACGGCGCGGGCGCCCGTCGCGGCGTCGGGCACCCCGCCCGCGTGCAGCGCTCGGGTGCGAAAGCCCCACTGGCGGTCGGTCATGGGTCCTCCTGGCGCCGGTGGTCGCGGCGGTCGGTGCGGGCAGCGTGGCGGGCGGGGTGGCGCGGGTCAGAAGCGGCGGAGCAGCCGGCGCTCGACGACACCGATGAGGGCGTCGGTGGTCTTGCCGAGCACGGCGAGGAGCACGATGGCGAGCAGGATACGGTCGGTCCGGCCGTTGTACTGGGAGTCGTTGAGCAGGAAGCCCAGGCCCATCGCCGAGGCGATGAGCTCCGCGGCGACGAGGAAGAGCCACGCCTGGGCGAGGGCCAGCCGCAGGCCGGAGACGACGGCAGGCGTCGCCGCGGGCAGCTGCACGCGCGCGAGCAGCGCCGGCCCGCGCAGCCCGTACGCCCGCCCGGCCTCCACCAGGTGCCGGTCGACGTGGCGCAGCGCGGAGGCGACTGTCGTGTAGACCGGGAAGAACGCACCGATGGCGATGAGCGTGACCTTGGACGTCTCGCCCATCTTGAGCCAGACCAGCAGGAGCGGCACCCACGCGAGCGACGGCACGGCGCGCAGCGCGCCGAGCGTGCCGGCGAGCAGGACGTCCCCCAGACGGGAGAGCCCGACGACGGCGCCGAGGAGCAGCCCGACCGCGCTGCCGACGGCGAAGCCCAGCAGCACGCGCTGGGTGGAGATCGCCACGTGCGTCCCGAGCTCGCCACGCTCGACGAGCTCGACCGCGGCCTGCCAGACGGCCCCGGGAGCGGGCAGCTCGTACGGCGCGAACGTCCCGGTCACGGCCGTCAGCAGGTGCCACAGGCCGAGCAGCGCGAGCGGGACGACGAGCGAGAGCGTGACGCGCGGCCCCCGCCTCTCGAGGAGCGCGCCGCCGGTCCCAGCGGGCGCGGCGACGATCCCCGCGCTCGCCGACGCCACCGCGGGGTCGGCCGCCACCGCGGACGGGTCGGTGGACGGGTCGGCGGACGGGTCGGCGAGCACCTCGGCCC
>JAEZAR010000220.1 GCA_023430425.1 Actinomycetes bacterium
CCTACCTGCGCCGCGACCCGCAGTACTCCCGCGGCATCACGGTGCCCGCCATCGTCGACACGACGACCGGTGCCGTCGTCACCAACGACTTCGCGCAGATGACGCTGGACCTGCAGACCGAGTGGCGCGAGCACCACCGGCCGGGCGCACCCGACCTGTACCCCGAGCACCTGCGCGAGGAGATCGACGCGGTGAACCGCCGCGTCTACGCGAAGGTCAACAACGGCGTCTACCGCTGCGGGTTCGCGGGGTCGCAGGAGGCCTACGACGCGGCGTACCGCTCCCTGTGGGACGGCATGGACTGGCTCGAGGAGCGCCTGACCGCGCAGCGCTACCTGGTGGGCGACACGATCACGGAGGCGGACGTCCGCCTGTTCACCACGCTGGTCCGGTTCGACGCCGTCTACCACGGCCACTTCAAGTGCAACCGGCACAAGCTCACCGAGCTGCCGGCGCTCTGGGCCTACGCCCGCGACCTGTTCCAGACGCCGGGCTTCGGCGACACCGTGGACTTCACCCAGATCAAGGAGCACTACTACGTGGTGCACGCGGACATCAACCCGACCGGGATCGTCCCGGCCGGGCCGGACCTGTCCGGCTGGCTCGAGCCCCACGGGCGGGAGCGACTCGGCGGCCGCCCCTTCGGCGACGGGACGCCCCCGGGACCCGTGCCCGACGACGAGCGCGTCGACTCCGCGCACACCCCGCTCGCCAGCTGACCGGTCGGTCCGGCCGGTCGGTCCGGCCGGTCGGTGTACCGCCGGTCGGTACCGTGGCCACGTGCCGCACGACATCAGCTGGGACGAGTACAACGCCGCACAGGCCGGGCGCGCGCCGCGGGCCTCGCTCGGGGCGGCGCTCGAGGTGGTGCCGCGGCACCCCACGCACGACGGCGGCGACGACGGCAGCACCGACCGGCGCGCGCGCGTCGCGGTCGACGTCGGGTGCGGCGAGGGCGTCGAGGTCACCGCGCTTCTCGAGGCCGGGTGGATCGTGCACGCCGTCGACGCCGAGGCCGCCGCGCTCGAGCGGCTCGCCGCACGCACCCCGGCGGCGCTCCGCGACCGGCTCCACATCCATCAGCTCGCGTACGCGGACCTCGACGTCCTGCCGGAGGCGGACCTCGTCCACGCCTCCTACTCGCTGCCCTACTGCGACCCTGTGCACTTCCACCGGCTGTGGGCCGCCGTGCGGGCGGCGCTGCGGCCGGGCGCCGTCGTCGCGTGCCAGCTCTTCGGGCCGCACGACGACTCCTTCGGCGACCCGGAGATGACCTTCCACACCGAGGCCGAGGCGCGCGCGCTGTTCGCCGGCCTGGAGGTGCTCGACTGGGTCGAGGAGGACGCCGACGGCCGCGCGTACACGGGCCCGAAGCACTGGCACGTCTTCCACGTCGTCGCCCGGCGCCCGGCCGTCTGACCACGGCCGCGGCGGATCGTCAGGGGCCGAGCACCCGCACCTCGCGGCCGTGGTCGTCGAGGGCGACGACCACCCGGTCCCCGGCGATCTCGATGTGGCCGCTCGCCCGCTGGCGTCCCAGCAGGCGACCCGTCCGCGCGTCGTACACCTCGACGACGTCGTCGCCGCGGCCCGCCGGCGCGAACACCTCGCCGAGCAGCAGCGGCGCGTCACGTTCGACGACGACGACCTCCCCCTCGGCCCACGTCGACCAGACGTCCCCCGGGGCACGAGCGCTCCACAGGCGCGTTCCCTCGACGGCGTCTCTCACGGTGACCCGGCCGTCTCGCTCCTCGACCTCCACACCCGCGCCGAGCGACCGCTGCGCCTCCACCACCATCCGGATGTCGCCAGTTCGCAGATCGAGGACCGGCCCCGCACCGTCTGCCACCGCAGGGGCGGACCACCACGAGTCGCCCACCCGCGCTCCGAGCCCGGCGATCGACCGGTACCGCCAGTCGGTCGGGCGGAACTCCTCGGTGTCGAGCGGCGGCCACGCTCCGCAGGGCTGGTCGGTCGCCCAGACCTCCGCGCCGCCGCGCCGCAGCTCGATGCTGCACTCGCTGCCGCGCTCGAGGACCAGCACGCCGTCACCGACCAACAGGGCTTCAGCGCGGGCCGGCAGCACGTCGACCACCTCGCCGGTCGCGGCCTCCCGGACCTCCACCTCACCCGAGTCCGTCGCGACCGCGAACAGCGACGTGCCGGAGTTCGCCAGCGGGCTGTCGGCGTTCGTTTCGTCGAGGTCGGGCAGCGGCCACGCCGCGGTCGGTGCGCCGCTCGCCGTCCACCGGGCCGACCCGTCGGCCAGGTCGAGCCCCGTCCACGTGCACGGAGCGGCGTCGGCGACATCCGCGCACGCCTGGACCACGACGACGCCGCCGCCCTCCGCGACGATCCCCCCGAGCGGAGGCGCTGCCGTGAACGACCACGTCAGAGCGGCGCCGTCCGCGTTCACGTGCAGGAACTGCTGTCTGTCGGTGAGGACCGCGCCGCCGTCCTCGAGCGCCCAGATCTCCGACAGCGAGGAGTCGACATGCCACGCCTCCGCCCCCGTGGCGTCGATGGCGAAGACGCCTCGCGCGTCCGCCAGGACGGTGAAGCCCTCGGCGGACGCGACGTGGTCCGATCCCTCGGCACTGACCCGTCCGTAGGGCTCGAGCCCGACCTCGCGATACGCGAGGCGAACCGCGAGCCACGGACCGCCCAGCCCGACGACCAGGACCACCGCGACCAGCGCGAGCCGCCACCGGGCGGTGAGGGGCGAGTGCGTCGCCCACAGCACCGCGAGGGAGAGCCCGGCGAGGTAGATCAACGGGTGCGTCAGCCACCAGCCGGCGACCATGGTGACCGCGGAGAAGCCGAAGAACCCCGGCGCATATCGCACCCACCGGCGCTGGGAGCGCCCTGACGTGGCCATCGGTGATCGCCGATGCGCCGGTGCGAGCGTCGCCACGGTGCCTCCTCGCGCCGCGGTCGGGTGCGTGCCACGCCAGACGTTACCGCTCCGGGTGCCGGCTCGACGGCTTCTCCGCGGTCCGCGCCGAGCGGGTCGTCCCCGGCCTGGTCAGCGGCGTTCGAGGCGGTCGACGTCGCGCACCGCGCCCTTGTCCGCCGACGTCGCGAGGGCGGCGTACGCGCGCAGCGCCGCCGAGACCGCCCGCTCACGGGAGCGGGGCCGGTACCCCCCGGTCGCCTCGAGCGCGGCCCGCCGCGCGGCGAGCACGTCGTCGGCGACCCGCAGCCCGATCCGTCGGGCCGGGATGTCGATCTCGACGACGTCCCCGTCCTCGACGAGTGCGATGACCCCTCCGGCGGCGGCCTCGGGCGAGACGTGCCCGATCGACAGGCCGGACGTGCCGCCGGAGAAGCGCCCATCGGTGACCAGGGCGCACACCTTGCCCAGTCCGCGCCCCTTGAGGAACGACGTCGGGTAGAGCATCTCCTGCATGCCCGGCCCGCCGCGCGGCCCCTCGTAGCGGATGACGACGACGTCGCCGGCCTTCACCTGCTTGGCGAGGATCTTCTCGACCGCCTCCTCCTGCGACTCGCACACGACGGCCGGCCCGGCAAAGGTCCAGATCGACGGGTCGACGCCGGCGGTCTTCACCACGCAGCCGTCGACGGCGAGGTTGCCGCGCAGGACGGCGAGGCCGCCGTCGGCCGAGTAGGCGTGCGCCACGTCGCGGATGCAGCCGCGCTCGTCGTCGAGGTCGAGCTCGGCCCACCGCTCCGACTGGGAGAACGCCGACGACGAGCGCACCCCGCCCGGGGCGGCGTGGAACAGCTCGACGGCCCCCTGGGCCGGCGAGCCGCCGCGGACGTCCCACTCCTTCAGCCACGCCTCGAGCGACGGCGCGTGGATCGCGTGGACGTCCTCGCGCAGCAGCCCGGCGCGGTGCAGCTCACCGAGGATCGCGGGGATGCCCCCGGCGCGGTGCACGTCCTCCATGTAGTACGTGCGGCCGTGGGCGACGTTCGGGGCGACCTTGGCCAGGCAGGGCACGCGCCGCGACACCGCGTCGATGTCGTCCAGCCCGAAGTCCACGCCCGCCTCGTGCGCGACCGCGAGCAGGTGGAGGATCGTGTTCGTCGAGCCGCCCATGGCGACGTCCAGGGACATCGCGTTCTCGAACGCCGCGCGCGAGGCGACGTTGCGCGGCAGCACCGACGCGTCGTCGCCGTCGTAGTAGCGGTGCGCGAGCTCGACGACGAGCGCGCCCGCGTCCTCGTAGAGCGCGCGCCGGGCGGTGTGGGTGGCGAGCACCGAGCCGTTGCCGGGCAGCGCCAGGCCGATCGCCTCCGCGAGGCAGTTCATCGAGTTCGCGGTGAACATGCCCGAGCACGACCCGCACGTGGGGCAGGCCGTCGCCTCGATGCGCCGCATGTCCTCGTCCGAGACGTTCTCGTTGACGGCCTCGGAGATCGCGTCGACCAGGTCGAGGGTGCGCACGGTGCCGTCGACGAGGGTCGCCCGGCCCGACTCCATCGGGCCGCCGGACACGAACACCGTGGGGATGTCCAGCCGCATCGCGGCCATGAGCATGCCGGGCGTGATCTTGTCGCAGTTGGAGATGCACACGAGGGCGTCCGCGCAGTGCGCGTTGACCATGTACTCCACCGAGTCCGCGATGAGGTCCCAGCTCGGCAGGGAGTAGAGCATCCCGCCGTGGCCCATCGCGATGCCGTCGTCGACGGCGATCGTGTTGAACTCCCGTGCCACCCCCCCGGCGGCGTGCACGGCCTCGGAGACGATCCGCCCGACGGG
>JAEZAR010000222.1 GCA_023430425.1 Actinomycetes bacterium
CGCGGGCGCAGTCTCGACGTCGGCGGCGAGGGCGGCCCGGACGGCCCCGCCGAAGGTCCGCACCCCCGGCGCCGTCACGACCCGCACCGACGCGACGCCCCCGAGAGCCTCCAGGACGTCGGGCACCTGGGCGGCCAGGTCGTCCTGCCCGGCGCCCGGGGCGGCGTCGACCAGGAGCACCCGTTGCGGGGGACGCGTCTGGCCCGCCACCGCCGCGAGGGTGCGGGGCAGGTAGTCGCTGCGCCCCCGGGTGACCACGACTGCCGTCACGGTCTCCCGGGTCCTGGCGCTGGCGCGGGTCGGGACTGCGGCCGTCGGCACCCGCGCACCCGCTGGTGCTCCGGTCATCGGGTCCATCATGGACGCCGCGCGGGAACGACCCGGCCACGCCGCGCCCGGCGGCCGGGTGATCCGCGCCTCAGCCCCGGGCCGGCGGCCCGGGACGGCGCCCCGCGGGTCAGACGACGCGCTTCTTCAGCTTCCGGCGCTCGCGCTCGGACAGGCCGCCCCAGATGCCGAAGCGCTCGTCGTGGGCGAGCGCGTACTCCAGGCACTCCGCCCGCACGTCGCACCGGGCGCACACCTTCTTGGCCTCGCGCGTCGAGCCGCCCTTCTCGGGGAAGAACGCCTCGGGGTCGGTCTGCGCGCACAGCGCGCGCTCCTGCCAGCCCAGCGCCGTCTCGTCGTCGGCGTCGCCGAACAGGGGCAGGACCGGGGCCATGTCGGCCACCGGACGCGACAGGTCGGAGGGGAACGCTGCGTCGTCGTCGAGCAAGTTCCACATGTCGAGAGCCTCCGTGCCCTTCGGTGCCCGTCAGGTCGAGCGGTCGTCCAGCGCTGGTCGCGCGTCGGTCCTGCAGTCCCGCAGGTCCTGCCGGTGGTGCAGGGTGTCCGGGTCGTACGGCAGGTCCGACCGGCGGTGCCCCGGACGGGCCGATGGGGCGAAACCGGCAAGAACTGCAATGGAAGAATTACACGCGTGTCATCCGCTGCAGTCAAGCCGTGGTGTGCTACACGCCCTCCCGACCCGGCGCAGCGGGTGAAGTTTCACCCGGTCGGCCCTGCTCCGTTCGCCCGTCCACGGTCCCGCGCGACGGTGCCGCCGCCGCATCCGGCCGGTGTCCTCGCGGGTCCGACGCGTGCGGGGGCTCCGCCGTCCCTAGGCTGAGCCCGTGACCAGCGCCATGCCGCTCCCCCGCGTGCTCGCCCGCATGACCGCCGACCCCGGTCGTCCCCGCCTGACCTGGTACGGCGGGGACGGGGAGCGCGTCGAGCTGTCCGGGCACGTGCTCGACAACTGGGTCACCAAGACGGCGAACCTGCTCGTCGAGGAGTACCAGGCCGGTCCTCTGACCCGGG
Organism: Actinomycetes bacterium; assembly: GCA_023430425.1. The sequence goes on from JAEZAR010000222.1 coordinate 1,360, forward strand.
TGCTGCTCGACCTGCCCGTGCACTGGCGCACCGTCGTCTGGGCGCTCGCCACGTGGCGGGTGGGTGCCTGCGTCGTCCTGCCGCCGGTGGGCGGGCGCCCGGACCTGGTCGTCACCGACCGACCGGCCGGCCGCGGGGACGTCGACGTCGTCGCCGTCGCCCTGCCGGCGCTGGCGCGGCACTTCGAGGGCGAGCTGCCCGTGGGCGCGGTGGACGCCACCGCCGCCGTCATGACGTACGGGGACGTCCTGACGTGGATGCCCGAGCCGACCGCGACCGCCCCGGCCCTCAAGGTCGGCGACCACCTGGTGCCGCACTCCGCGCTGGAGAGCTGGGCCGACGAGGTGCTCGCCGGCCACGGCGCGCCGGTCCCGGGCGCGCGTCTGCTCGTCCGCGCGGGCGGAGCGCCCGCGGAGGTCCTCGGCCTCGCGCTCGCGGTCCTCGCCGGGGACGGCTCGCTCGTGCTGGTCTCCCCCGACGTCGACGACGAGGCCGTGGCCCGCGTCGTCGCGACCGAGCTGGTCACCGCGCAGGTGGCCCTCGACCCCGAGGACGCGCCACGGGAGCCGGCCGGGCCTGCCGACGGCGGGGCGCCCGGCGACGCCTAGGGCACGTCGGCCTGGACCACCCGGCCGGAGCCCCGCACGGTCAGCGGGCCGTCGGCCGCCCGGACGAACACCGACTCACCGCGTGCGAGCACCTGCTCCTGCTCCTCCGACGCGACGGTGACGGTCCCGTCGAGGCAGAGCACGACGCGCGGCCCGCGACCGGGCATCGGGTGCGCGTCGCCCGACACGTCGGCGACCGAGAGCTCGAAGTCGTCGACGGGTGCGTAGAACACCTTCGCCGCACCGTGGAACACCTCCGGTGCGACGCGGATCGGCGGGGCCGCGACGTAGTCCACGTTGGCCAGCAGCTCCGCGACGTCCACGTGCTTGGTGGTCAGGCCCGCGCGCAGGACGTTGTCCGAGTTCGCCATCACCTCGACGGCGACCCCCTCCAGGTAGGCGTGGACCCCGCCGGCCGGCACGAACATCGCCTCCCCCGGCTCGAGCGTGACCGGGTTGAGCAGCAGCGACGTGACCGCCCCCGGGTCGCCCGGGTACGCGTCGGCCAGGGCCACGACCGTGCGGTCGGCGCGCGGTGACGGCGAGCCCTCGGCGAGCCGCCGGCGGCACGCGTCCGCGACGCCCTCGACCTCCGCGTCCGTGGGCCGCAGCGACGGCTCGAGGAGGCGGCGGAACGCGGTGCGGATGCCCCGCGAGGTCGGCTCCGCGGTGACCACCCCGTGCAGCGTCTGCGCGAGCGGTGCGTCGAGCCCCGCGAACAGCTCGGCCACCCGCCGCGGGGCGCGGAAGCCGGAGAAGGCCTCGAAGCGGGTCACCGCGTAGACGAGCTCGGGCTTGCGGTTCGGGTCCTTGTAGTTGCGCCGCGGGTCGTCCAGGGCGATGCCCGCCGCGTTCTCGGCGGCGAAGCCCTCCCGGGCGCGCTCGACGTCGGGGTGCACCTGGAGCGAGAGCGGCCGGTCCACGGCGACGACCTTGAGCAGGTAGGGCAGGCAACGACCGAAGCGGGCGACGACGTCCTGCCCGAGCACCCCCTCCGGGTCGGCGCGGATGAGCGCGTCGAGCGGGACGGGGTCGACGCCCTCGGCCGTGACCGCCTTGGACGGCGCCGAGGGGTGCGCCCCCATCCAGAGCTCGGCGACCGGCCCGCCCTCGGGCCGGCGGCCGAGCAGCTCCGGGATCGCGGTCCGCGAACCCCAGGCGTAGTCCTGCGTCTCGTTGACGAGCTTGAACACCGCGTCCCCGTCCGTCTCGGTCTCCGGTCGGCCCCGATGCTAGCCCCGGACGCCCCGGCCCCCCGGGTCCCCCGGTCCCCCGGGTCCCCCGGGTCCCCCGGTCCCCCGGGTCCCCCGGGTCCCCCGGTGCCCCGGACGCCCCACGCGCGGGTGAACGCGCCGCCATGCCCCCCGACGTCCCGGGCCGGCGCTGGTCGGACCGTTACGTTGGGCGGCGACGACCGCCCGACGACGGGCCCGACGAGCTGGAGCGAGGATGACGACGCCACGTGGTCTGATCGCCCTCGTCGTGGGCGTCCTCGTCGCAGGCGCCGGGGTGGTCGCCTGGGCGGTGCTCTCCCGCGACCCGGGCGCACCGACGGAGCCCGGTGCGGGCGCCGGGCCGACGGCCGTCCCCACCGACGCCCCGGTGCCGGACACCCCTCCCACCGACGACGCCCGCACCCCCGGCCCGGGCGACGCTGACGACCCGGGCGGCCCGGACGGGCCCGACGACCCCCCGGCCCCTGCCGACCCCGCCGACGGCGCGGCCGCCCCCGGACCGACCACGGTCACGGTGACCTTCTGGGGCTACGACCCCGCGGCCGCAGCCGTGGTCGTCGGCGGGTACGCCGACGTGGTCGAGACCGGCGGGACGTGCACGCTCACGCTCACCCGGGGCACCTCGACCGCCACCGCCACCGCGTCCGCCGTCCCCGACGCCGCCACGACGTCGTGCGGCACCGTCACCGTCCCCCGCGACCAGCTCAGCCCCGGCACCTGGACGGCCGAGCTGCGCTACGCCTCCCCCACGGCGGCCGGGTCCGCCGCCCCCGTCACGATCGAGGTGCAGTAGTGCGTCCCACCAAGCCCCGCGCCGTCGTCGTCCTCCTCGCCCTGCTGGGCGTGGCGGGCCTGGTGGGCGTCACCGGGCCCGCCGCCGCCGCGGCCGCCCCGCCCCCGCGGACCGTCCTGCGCGCGGCCGTCGACATGAGCCAGTTCAACCCCGGGAACCTCATCAGCGACTCGATCTTCTTCGACTCGGCGTCGATGGACGCGGCCGCCATCCAGGGCTTCCTCGAGCTGCGCAACCCCGCGTGCCGGCCCGGGTCGGACGGGACGCCCTGCCTGAAGGACTTCCGGCAGGACACCTGGACCCGGCCCGCGACCACCCGCTGCCCCGGCGAGTACGTGGGCGCGGCGAACGAGCGGGCGTCGGACATCATCGCCAAGGTCTCGCGGGCCTGCGGGGTCAACCCCCGCGTCATCCTCGTCACGCTCCAGAAGGAGCAGAGCCTGGTCACGGCGACCGGCACCAGCCTCCACGCCACCCGGTACCGCAGCGCCATGGGGTACGGCTGCCCGGACACCGCCGCCTGCGACGCCCAGTACTACGGCTTCTTCAACCAGGTGTACTCGGCCGCCTCGCAGTTCAAGAACTACGCGCAGAACCCGACCCGGTTCGCGCACCGCGCGGGGCTCGTCAACAACGTGCGCTTCCATCCCAACGCCGCCTGCGGCTCCTCGCCCGTGCTCATCCAGAACCAGGCGACGGCGGGGCTGTACAACTACACGCCGTACCAGCCGAACGCCGCGGCACTCGCGGCGACGCCGGGCGGGGCGACCGGGGCCGGGGCGGAGTGCGCCGCCTACGGCAACCGCAACTTCTGGTACTACTTCACGCTCTGGTTCGGCAAGACGACGGGGAGCACGCCGCTCGCGTTCCTCGACGCCGTCCGCCCGGGTGACCTGGCCGTCCAGGTCGCCGGGTGGACCTTCGACCCCGACACGAACGCGCCCATCCCCGTGCGCGTCACCGTCGACGGCCAGGTGCACACCTTCCTCGCCGACGGGCACCGGCCCGACGTCGACGCGGTCTTCCACACCGGGGTGAACCACGGCTTCGACCGGGCCGTGCCGGCGCCCGCCGGACCGCGCACCGTCTGCCTCGCCGCGCTCGACCACGACGGGACGGCCCCCGCCGCGGACATGGGGTGCCACACGGTCGTCGTCCCGGCGCGCCCCATCGGCCACTTCGACACCCTGACCTCCACGCCGACGACGGTGACCGCGACCGGCTGGGCGCTCGACCCCGACACGACGAGCCCGATCACGGTCCGGGTGACCCTCGACGGGGTCGCCCAGGAGCACACGGCGGACGCCGCGCGGCCCGACGTCGGCGCCGCCTTCGGCAAGGGCGACGCCCACGGGTTCTCCGTGACGCTGCCGGCGGCGGAGGGCCCGCACACCGTGTGCGTCGAGGCGCTGAAGGCCGCGCCGAGCCGGGACGTGCCGCTGGGCTGCCGGAGCGTCACGGTCGTCAACACCCCACCGTTCGGGTGGCTCGACGCCGTCACCGCCACCCCGACGACGGTCACGGCCAGCGGGTGGGCGCTCGACCCCGACACCGCCGGTCCCGCGACGGTGCGCGTCCTGGTCGACGGCGTGCCGCACGAGGTCGCCGCCGACCGCCCCCGGCCCGACGTCGGGCGCGTCTTCGGCAAGGGCGACGACCGAGGCTGGTCGGCCACCGTGCCGGTGGCCGAGGGCCGCCACGAGGTCTGCGCCCAGGTCCTCGACACGACGAGCGGGGCCGCCACCGCGCTCGGGTGCCGGACCGTCACTGTCGTCAACGCCGCCCCCTTCGGCTTCTTCGACGCGCTCACGGGCACCGCCACCGCCCTCACCGCGAGCGGCTGGGCTCTCGACCCCGACACGAACGACCCCATCACGGTGCAGGTCAGCGTCGACGGGGTGGTCCACCTGTTCACGGCCGACGGTCTGCGGCCGGACGTGGGCCGGGTGTTCGGCAGGGGCGACCGGCACGGCTTCAGCGCCACCGTCCCCGCCGGCCCCGGGACCCACGAGGTCTGCGTCCGCGCGGTCAACACGCCGGCGGGCACGGACCCGCTCCTCGGCTGCCGGACCATCACCGTGTCGAACGCGGCGCCGTTCGGCTTCCTCGACTCGGCGACCACCGCCCCCGGGGCGGTCACGGTGAGCGGATGGGCCCTCGACCCGGACACCACGGCCCCGATCAACGTGCACGTGCTCGTCGACGGCGTGCCCCAGCAGTTCGTGGCGGACCGCCCGCGCCCCGACGTCGGCCGCGTCTTCGGCCTGGGCGACGCGCACGGGTACACCGTCACCGTGCCGGCGACCCCCGGTGCCCGCACGGTGTGCGTCGTCGCGATCAACACCCCGACCGGACCCAACCCGCAGCTCGGCTGCCGGTCCGTCACCGTCCCCTGACGGCCTGACGGCCTGACGGCCCGCCCGGTCGCAGGTCGGCCGCCCCCGGCGCGGGGGTCAGCCGGCGAGCACCTCGCCCGCCGCGGCGGCCCAGCGG
>JAEZAR010000272.1 GCA_023430425.1 Actinomycetes bacterium
GCACTGGCCGTCGCCGTGGCCCTGGCCCGGCGGGGTGAGCCGGCCATGCCGACCGTGCCGGCCGTGGGGGAGTCCGCGGGCGTCGGCTGAGGGGAGCGGCGGGCCGGGCTCAGCCCTCGTCGGCGGCGACCCGCTGGTCCAGCCCAGCGGAGATGAGGTCCATGACGGAGGAGTCCGCCAGCGTGGTGACGTCCCCCACCGGCCGGTGCTCCGCCACGTCGCGCAGCAGCCGCCGCATGATCTTCCCCGACCGCGTCTTGGGCAGCTCCTGGACCACGAGGATGGTCCGCGGCTTGGCGATCGGGCCGATCTGGCTGGTGACGTGGCGGCGCAGCGTGGCCGCGACGTCGGCCCCCTCGCCCGGCTCGTCCACCTGCTCGCGGTACTCCTGGCGCAGGATGACGAACGCGACGACGGCCTGGCCGGTGGTCGCGTCGCTCGCACCCACGACCGCGGCCTCGGCGACCATCGGGTGCGAGACGAGGGCGGACTCGATCTCCGTGGTGGACAACCGGTGGCCGGAGACGTTCATCACGTCGTCCACGCGACCGAGGAGCCAGATGTCGCCGTCGTCGTCCTTCTTCGCGCCGTCGCCGGCGAAGTACCGGCCCTCGAAGCGTGACCAGTAGGTGTCCACGAAGCGGTCGTGGTCGCCCCAGATGCCGCGCAGCATCGCGGGCCACGGCTCCGTCAGCACGAGGTAGCCGCCCGACCCGTGCGGCACCGGCTCGCCGGTCTCGTCCACGACGTCGGCCGCGATGCCGGGCAGGGGTGTCATCGCCGAGCCGGGCTTGGCGGCGGTCACGCCCGGGAGCGGGGAGATCATGATCGCCCCCGTCTCGGTCTGCCACCACGTGTCCACGACCGGCGTGCGGTCGCCGCCGATGGTGCGTCGGTACCAGACCCAGGCCTCGGGGTTGATGGGCTCGCCGACCGACCCCAGGAGCCGCAGGCTTGTGAGGTCGAACTGCGCGGGGATGTCCGCGCCCCACTTCATGAAGGTCCGGATCGCCGTCGGGGCCGTGTAGAGCACGGTGACGCCGTACTTCTGCACGATCTCCCACCAGCGACCCTTGTGGGGGGTGTCCGGGGTGCCCTCGTACAGGACCTGGGTGGCGCCGTTCGTCATCGGCCCGTAGACGATGTAGCTGTGCCCGGTGACCCAGCCGACGTCGGCCGTGCACCAGTACACGTCGCTGCCCGGCTTGTGGTCGAAGACGTTCCGGTGCGTGTACGCGCACTGGACGAGGTAGCCGCCCGTGGTGTGGAAGATCCCCTTCGGCTTCCCCGTGGTGCCCGACGTGTAGAGGATGAACAGCGGGTGCTCCGCCTCGACCGGCACGGGGGTGTGCTGGTCGGACGCGGCATCCAGCGCCTCGTGCCACCAGACGTCGCGGCCGTCGTGCCACGCGACGTCCTGACCGGTGCGGCGGACGACGAGGACGTGGCGCACCGTGGAGGCGCCCTCGACCGCGGCGTCCACGGCGGGCTTGAGGGCTGCGGGCGCGCCCCGGCGGTGCCCGCCGTCGGCGGTGATGACGAGGACGGCGGACGCGTCCTCGATCCGCGAGCGCAGCGCCTCGGCGGAGAACCCGCCGAACACGACGGAGTGGACGGCCCCGATCCGGGCGCACGCCAGCATCGCGACCACGGCCTCGGGGACCATCGGCAGGTAGATGGCCACGCGGTCGCCCTTGCCGACGCCGAGGGCCTCGAGAGCGTTGGCGGCTCGCGAGACCTCCGTGAGGAGGTCGGCGTAGGTGAGGGTGCGCGTGTCGCCCGGCTCCCCCTCGACGTGGAAGGCGACCCGGTCGCCGTGGCCGGCCTCGACGTGACGGTCGACGGCGTTGTAGCAGGCGTTGAGGCGGCCGTCGGCGAACCAGGAGGCCACCGGCGCCGCCGACCAGTCGAGGGTCTGCGAGAACGGGGTGTCCCAGCTCACGAGAGCGCGGGCCTGCTCCGCCCAGAAGCCCAGACGGTCGCTCGCGGCCCAGGAGTACAGCTCGGCACCCGCGTTCGCCTGCTCGGCGAAGCCGGGGGCGGGCGGGAATCGACGGTCCTCGGCGAGCAGGTTCTCGAGCGGGGTGGTCGACGTCGGGTCCGTCGTCACTGTGCCTCCGGCAGCGTCCTCGGTGCGGTCGGGCCGGCGGGGTCCGGTTCGCCCGGACGGACCGGCGTGCTCTGCGGAGCATAGCCGCCCGGCAGGACCTAGGTCCCGGGTGCCTCAGTGGGCCGCTGCTCCCTCCCGCGCCCCCCGGACTCGTTCGACGGCGGCCATCTGCTCCGCCCATCGGCGGCCCTTGCGACGCGCGACCGCCGTCGCGATGCCGGAGGCGAGCAGCACGGCGCCGACCACGACGAGGTACCCGCTCATCGCGGACTCCGCCAGCTGCTCGACGGGTGCCGGCGTGCTGCCGTCGGCGAGCATCGCCTCGACCGCGTCGTCCATGACGCCGGGGACCGCGAGGTAGGCGGCGCCCAGGCCGACGCCCCAGACGGCGCCGCCCGCGATCGGCAGCGCCGGGCTCCAGACCCCGAGCAGCGCGATGGCGGCCAGGAGGAGCGAGCCCGCGATCAGGAGGCTCAGGCCGAGGGCGTCGGTGCCCATGTCGCCGGTGCCGACGAGGTCGGCGAGCCGCGCCAGGCCGACGCCGACGAGGAGCAGGGCGACCGGCGTGACGAGCAGGCCCAGCACGGCGGCGAGGACGTGCCGGCCCGCGCCGGCCCGCCGCGGTGGCTCGGGGACGTCCCGGCGGCTGCGGATC
>JAEZAR010000314.1 GCA_023430425.1 Actinomycetes bacterium
ACCCAGCCGTCGATGTTGCGCTGGGGCGACTGGCTGACCCCGAGCGCCCCGGGGGGCACGTCGCGCCGGATCACCGAGCCCGCACCGGTGTACGCCCCGTCACCGATCCGCACGGGGGCCACCAGCACGTTGTCGGAGCCGACGCGCACGTGGTCGCCGATCGTCGACGCCGCCTTCGTCACGCCGTCGTAGTTGGCGAAGATCGTGCCCGCGCCGACGTTGCTGTGCTCCCCGACGACGGCGTCGCCGACGTACGACAGGTGCGGCACCTTGGAGTGGGCGCCGATCCGCGCGTTCTTCGTCTCGACGTAGGCGCCGATCTTGCCGTCCGCGCCCAGGTCGGTCCCGGGGCGCAGGTAGGAGAACGGCCCGACGACGGCGCCCGGCCCGATCCGCGACGACGTCGCGTGGCTGCGGGTCACCGTCGCGCCCGCCTCCACCACCACGTCGGTCAGGGTGGTGTCGGGGCCCACCGTCGCACCCTCGGCCACCCGGGTGCTCCCGTGCAGCTGCGTGCCGGGCAGGAGGGTGACGTCGCGCTCGAGCTCGACGTCCATGTCCACCCAGGTGGTGGCGGGGTCCACGACCGTGACGCCGGCGAGCATCCAGTCGGCCAGGAGGCGCCGGTTGAGCTCGGCGCGCAGCTCCGCGAGCTGCACCCGGTCGTTGATGCCGGCGACGAGCACCGGGTCGTCCACCTGGACAGCGCGTACGGCGCCGCCCTCCGACCGGGCGATCGGCACGACGTCGGTCAGGTACACCTCGCCCTGCGCGTTGCGCCGGCCGAGCCTGCCCAGCGCCCCGCGCAGCACGGCGGCGTCGAAGACGTACACCGAGGAGTTCACCTCGCGGATCTCCCGGTCGGCGGGGTCGGCGTCGCGGTGCTCGACGATCCGCGCGACCTGGCCGGTCCCCGGGTCGCGCACGATCCGGCCGTAGCCCGTCGGGTCCTCGACCTGCGTCGTCAGGACGGTCACGGCGTTGCCGCCTGCGACGTGCGCGTCGAGGAGCTGCGCGAGCGTGCCGGAGTCGAGGAGCGGCACGTCCCCGGCCACGACCACGACGGGGCCCTCGAGCTGGCCGTCGTCGGCGCCGGTCGCGCCGCCGTCGCGGGCACGGTCCGCGTGCGCGGCGCCGTCGAGCACGGCCAGGGCGCACCGGACGGCCCGGCCCGTCCCGGGGATCTCGTCCTGGTCGGCCACGAGCACCGTCGGCAGCACCTCACGCGCGTGGGCGGCGACGCGCTCCCGGTCGTGCCGGACGACGACGCACACCCGCTCGGGCGCCAGCTCGACGGCGGCCGCCATCGCGTGCCCGAGCAGCGACCGCCCCGCCATCGTGTGCAGCACCTTCGGCGTCGCCGACCGCATGCGCGTGCCCTCACCTGCGGCGAGGACGACGACGGCGGCGGGGCGGGCAGTGGTCAACGCGGACTCCCGTCGGTCGGCTGGACTGCCGTGACCCGGGGGGACCGGGCGCCGGCGCGCGGTGCGTGGAGCGCGGGGACACTCTACCGTCGCCCGGCGGGACCCCCGCCCGCCGACGTCCGTGCACCCGGACCGCGCCGCGCGGCGGGCTCCGCCCCCAGGATTCGAACCTGGACCGCAAGGCTCCAAAGGCCTGCGTGCTGCCGTTACACCAGGGCGGACCGGTCCCGGGCGCACCGGCGGCGCGGGGGCCGGACGGTCGCCCAGTCTGCCAGCCCTGCACGGCATGATGGTCCGGTGACCTCCACGGGGAAGCGACCCGTCCGCGCCCGGATGACGGCGTCGCAGCGGCGCGCGCAGCTCCTCGACGTGTCCCGCCGGCTCTTCGCGGAGAAGGGGTTCGACGGGACGAGCGTCGAGGAGATCGCCGCCCGGGCCGAGGTGTCCAAGCCGGTCGTGTACGAGCACTTCGGCGGCAAGGAGGGGATCTACGCCGTCGTCGTGGACCGCGAGATCCAGGCGCTCACGCAGGCGCTCATCGGGGCCCTCGAGCAGGGCGGCCACCCGCAGCTCCTCGTGGAGCGGACGGCCCTGGCGCTCCTGGACTACATCGAGTCCTCGACCGACGGCTTCCGGATCCTGGTCCGTGACTCCCCCGTGGCGCAGGCCACCGGCACGTTCTCCAGCCTCATCGGGGACGTGGCCATGCAGGTCGAGCACCTGCTCGCCGAGCAGTTCACGCGACGCGGGCTCGACCCGGGGACGGCGCCGATCTACGCCCAGATGCTCGTCGGGATGGTGGCGCTGACGGGCCAGTACTGGCTGGACGCGCGCAGCCCCGAGAAGACGGACGTCGCGGCGCACCTCGTCAACCTCGCGTGGAACGGCCTCTCCGGCCTGCAGACGACGCCCCGGCTGCGCGGGGAGGGGCAGGGCGAGTGATCGACGAGGTGGACCGGATCGTCGAGGCGTGGCGCCGCGAGCGCCCCGACCTCGACGTCGCCCCGCTGTCGGTCCTGTCGCGGGTGACCCGCCTCTCGCGGCACCTCGACCTCGCGCGCCGCACGGCCTTCGCACGCCACCAGCTCGAGGTGTGGGAGTTCGACGTCCTGTCCGCCCTGCGTCGCTCCGGGGCGCCCTACCAGCTCTCCCCCGGCACCCTCGTGGCGCAGACGCTGGTGACGAGCGGCACGATGACGAACCGCATCGACCGGCTGGCCGAGCGCGGGCTCGTCGAGCGGCTCCCGGCGCCCGCGGACCGGCGCGGCGTCCTCGTCCGGCTCTCCGAGGAGGGCCGCGCGCGCGTGGACGCCGCGATGGAGGACCTGCTGCGCGTGGAGGGCGAGCTGCTCGCGGGCCTCGACCCGCAGGACCGTCGCACGCTCGCTGACCTGCTCCGGGTCGTGGTCTCCCCGTTCGAGGCGTAGGCC
>JAEZAR010000376.1 GCA_023430425.1 Actinomycetes bacterium
CGGCTGACGCGCGCGTGCGTGCGGAGCTCGTGGGCACGGGACGGGCGTCGCGGGGACGCCCGCACCGGCCGGGCGCGGCTCGCCAGCGGGCCCGACACATCCGATGATTGAGGTCGAAGGTCCCGAGGAGGCTGCCATGGTCCGCGGATACCGTGCTGAGAGGGTGTCGGCACCGCCGCCCGGACGAGGAGAGCGGCCCATGATCATCGGAGTCCCCCGCGAGTCGCGGCCCGGCGAGCGGCTCGTGGCCGCCAGCCCCGCGAGCGTCGCGCAGCTCATCAAGCTCGGCTACGACGTGGTCGTCGAGTCCGGCGCCGGCACTCAGGCGAGCTTCCCCGACGACGAGTACGCCCAGGCCGGCGCCACCGTCGGGACGGCGGCCAAGGTCTGGGCGGCGGACGTCGTGACCTGCGTCAACCCACCCGACGCGAAGCACCGCAAGAAGCTGCGGGCCGGCAGCGTGCTGGTCTCGATGCTCGCGCCGCACTCGAGCCCGGAGCTCGTCGCCGACCTCGGCGAGCGGAACGTCACGGCCCTCGCCCTCGACGCCGTACCGCGCATCTCCCGCGCGCAGGCGCTCGACGTGCTGAGCACCCTGTCGAACGTCGCCGGCTACCGGGCGGTGATCGAGGCCGCCGAGGAGTACGGCGGCATGTTCACCGGGCAGGTGACCGCGGCCGGCAAGACGGCGCCCGCGACGGTGTTCGTCATCGGCGCCGGGGTCGCCGGCCTGGCCGCGATCGGTGCCGCGAACTCCCTGGGCGCCCAGGTCCGCGCGTTCGACGTGCGCCCCGAGGTCGCCGAGCAGATCGAGTCGATGGGCGGCACGTTCGTGGCCGCCCCGGAGGCCCAGCAGGAGATCAGCGCCGACGGATACGCGCGGCCGCTGACTGTCGAGCAGCAGACGGCCGCGATGCGCGTCTACGCGGCCGAGGCGAAGCGCGCCGACGTCATCGTCACCACGGCCCTCGTCCGCGGTACGGCCCCGACGACGATCACCCGCGAGATGGTCGCGACCATGCGCCCCGGCTCCGTGATCGTCGACCTCGGCGCCCCCGGTGGCGGCAACTGCGAGCTCACGGTCCCGGGCGAGAAGGTCGTCAGCGACAACGGCGTCGTCATCATCGGCTGGACCGACCTGACCAGCCGGATGCCGCGGCACACGTCGCAGCTGTTCGGCACGAACATCGTCCACCTCATGACGCTGCTCACCCCCGAGAAGAACGGCGAGGTGACCCTCGACCTCGAGGACCCGGTGGTGCGCGGGATGACCGTGGCGCACGCCGGGGACGTGATGTGGCCGCCGCCACCGGTCGCGGTCTCCGCGGCCCCCGTGGCCGCGCAGGGCCCGACGGCGGAGGAGCTCGCCGAGCGTGCCGCGGCGGCCGCGGCGACGGCGCAGCGACGGGCGAGGCGGCGCAACGTGCTGGCCGGCGCCGGTGCGGTGGCGTCGCTGGCGCTGCTCGCGCTCGCCGACTCCGCGACGGTGGACCGGCTCACCGTGTTCGCCCTGGCGGTGATCGTGGGGTTCTACGTGATCTCGAACGTCAACCACGCGCTGCACACGCCGCTGATGTCCCAGACCAACGCGATCTCCGGGATCATCCTCGTCGGCGCGCTCCTGCAGATCGGCTCGGCCGACCCGGTGGTCGCGACGGTCGCGTTCGTCGCCGCCGCGGTGGCGAGCATCAACATCTTCGGTGGCTTCCTCGTCACCTACCGGATGCTCGGCATGTTCCGGAAGGACGTGTGATGACCCTCACCTCGCTCGCCCAGGCGACCTACGTCGTCGCCGCGGTGCTCTTCGTGCTCTCGCTCGCCGGCCTGTCCAAGCAGGAGACGGCGCGGCGCGGCAACATGCTCGGCATGGTGGGCATGGTGCTCGCCCTCGCCGCCACCGTCGTCCTCGCGCTCGACCGCAGCGAGCGGTCGGTGTGGGTCACCGCGATCCTCATCGCGCTGGTGTTCGCCATCGGCGCCACGGCCGGCGTCTGGCGGGCACGGACCGTCGAGATGACGCAGATGCCCGAGCTCATCGCGATCCTGCACAGCTTCGTCGGTGTCGCCGCGGTGCTCGTGGGCTTCAACTCCTACATGACCGAGCACGCGGACGCCGTCCACCAGGTCGAGGTGTTCCTCGGGGTGTTCATCGGCGCCGTCACCTTCACCGGGTCGATCGTCGCCTTCCTCAAGCTCTCCGCGAGGATGAAGTCGGCGCCGCTCATGCTGCCGGGGCGCAACTGGCTCAACCTCGGCGCCGTGGTGATCAGCGTCGGCCTGATGGCCTGGTTCATCGCGACCAACGCCCTGCTGCCGCTCGCGCTCATGACGGCGATCGCGCTGGCGCTCGGGTTCCACCTCGTCGCGGCCATCGGTGGCGGGGACATGCCGGTCGTCGTGTCGATGCTCAACTCGTACTCGGGCTGGGCCGCAGCGGCGGCGGGACTCATGCTGAGCAACGACCTGCTCATCATCACCGGCGCCCTCGTCGGCTCCTCCGGTGCGATCCTCAGCTACATCATGTGCAAGGCCATGAACCGGGCCTTCGTGAGCGTGATCCTCGGCGGCTTCGGGGCCGAGGGCGGCACCGTCGTCGCGGGCGGGCCCCAGGGGGAGCACCGCAAGGTGCTGGCTCCGGAGGTCGCGGACCTGCTCGGCGAGGCGCGGTCCGTCGTCATCGTGCCGGGCTACGGCATGGCGGTGGCCAAGGCGCAGTACCCGGTCGCGGACCTCGTGGCGCGGCTGCGCGCGCAGGGCATCGAGGTGCGCTTCGGCGTCCACCCGGTCGCCGGGCGCCTGCCGGGCCACATGAACGTGCTGCTCGCCGAGGCGAAGGTGCCCTACGACATCGTGCTCGAGATGGACGAGATCAACGACGACCTCCCGTCGACCGACGTCGTCCTCGTCATCGGCGCGAACGACGTCGTCAACCCGTCGGCGCTCGACGACCCGGGCTCGCCCATCGCCGGCATGCCCGTGCTCGAGGTGTGGAAGGCCCGGCACGTCGTCGTGTTCAAGCGGTCCATGGCGACGGGGTACGCGGGCGTGCAGAACCCGCTGTTCTTCAAGGAGAACACGGCGATGCTCTTCGGTGACGCGAAGGAGCAGACCGACCACATCGTGGCGGCGCTGCGCTCGCTCGCCGAGGTGGGTTGAACTTCCCTCGCTGCGGTAGG
>JAEZAR010000388.1 GCA_023430425.1 Actinomycetes bacterium
GGCTCGCGCGGCGCGCGCGGCGGCGGACCCGTCAGCGGGCGGCGGACCCGTCAGCGGGCGGCGGACCCGTCAGCGGGCGGCCTCGTAGGCGGCGAGCTGGTCGATCCGGCGCTGGTGGCGCGCGTCCCCGCTGAAGGGCTCCGCGAGGAACGCGTCGACGATCTCCACCGCCTCGTCCACGGAGTGCCGGCGGGCCCCCACGGCGACGACGTTCGCGTCGTTGTGCTGGCGCGCCAACGACGCCGTCACCACGCTCCACGCGAGCGCCGCCCGCGCGCCCGTCACCTTGTTGGCGGCGATCTGCTCGCCGTTGCCCGACCCGCCGATGACGACGCCGAGGCTGCCGGGCTCGGCCACCACCGCCGCGGCCGCCGCGAAGCAGACGCCCGGGTAGTCGTCCTCGGGGTCGTACACCTCGGCCCCGTGGTCGACGACGTCGTGGCCGGCGGCCCGCAGGTGCTCGAGCAGGTGGGCCTTGAGCTCGAAGCCGGCGTGGTCGGCGGCGATGTGGATGCGCATGGCGCTCATCCTGCCGCACCCCGCGCGCCCGCCCGGGGCGGCGACGTCAGACGGACTCGCGCCGGGTGAGCTGCGCGGGCAGGACGCGCTGGACCGGCCCCGACCCGGGGTCCGCGATGAGCTGGAGCAGGACCTCGACCATGAGCTCGCCCATCTCCTCCAGCGGCTGGCGCACCGAGGTCAGGGGCGGGTTGGCGGTCCGGGCGAGGATCGAGTCGTCGTACCCCACGACGGAGACGTCCTCGGGCACCCGACGGCCGCTCGCGCTGAGCACGCGCAGCGCGCCGGTCGCCATGATGTCGGACGCCACGAAGAGCCCGTCCAGGTCCGGCCGGGCGGCGAGCAGGCGGGCCATCGCGTTGGCGCCCCCGTCCGCCGTGAAGCCGCCGTAGGCCACGGGCGGGGCCGCCATCCCGTGCTCGGCGAGGACGTCGCGCCAGCCGGCGACGCGGTCCACCGCGACACCCATGTCCGGAGGGCCCGCGATCGTCCCGATCACCGTGCGCCCGGCCTCGACGAGCGCGGCGGTCGCGAGCCGCGCGCCCCCGTAGTTGTCGACGTCGACGTAGGAGTGCATGTCGGGCGCGGAGTCCACCGGACGGCCGAGGTAGACGACCGGCACGGCGCTGTTGCCGAGCACGCGCGGCAGGTTCGTGCTGTGCGCCTCGAGGATCACCAGGGCGCCGTCGACGTGGCTGCCGTCGAGGTAGCGCCGCAGGGAGTCCTCGTCGGGCCCCGCCAGAAGCAGGACGAGCTGGAGCGACCGCCGCGTCACGGCCGCCGTCGCGCCGCGCAGGGGCTGGGCGAAGAACGAGTGGGGCAGCGCGGCGAGGTCCCGCTCGGTGAGCACCAGCCCGATGGAGTCGCTGCGGCCCCGGGCCAGCGAGCGCGCGGCCAGGTTCGGCCGGTAGCCGAGCTCGGTGGCGGCCTCGCGCACCGCGCGGGCCGCCGCGGGCCGGACCGTCGACACCCCGTTGAGCACGCGCGACGCCGTCGCCCGGGACACGCCGGCGGCTGCGGCGACGTCCTCCAGCGTCACGGGACGCCGCGGTGGTGCGACCGGTTGCACGGGCCCATCGTGGCAGAACGGGCGGCGGTCCGGGACCCCTTCGGGCGACTTTCCAGAGAGCGCTCTCTCGACTCGGGTGAAGAGCCCGAGGCCCGTAGCCACGGGGGTGACGGTCCCGTATCGTCTCCTCCGGGAGCGGCCGTCGGAGAGCGCTCTCTCGCGATCCCGCCCCGATGCGCCCCGGCGCGGACGACCCGGACGGTGACGCGGCACCCAGCCGCAGTGGAAGGCAGTACCCGATGTCATTGACGACCAACGGCCGAGCCCGCGTGGACGCGCTGCTCGAGCGGATGTCCCTGCAGGCGAAGCTGGCCCAGCTGGTCGGCGCGTGGATCGGCATCGACGCGACGACGGGTGCCGTCGCGCCCGCGCAGAACGAGAACATGCCCACCAGCCCCGACTGGGACACGCTCGCCCGCACCGGGCTCGGGCACATCACGCGCCTGTACGGCACCCGTCCGATCGACGCGAACGAGGGCCGCGCCGCCCTGCGTCGCATGCAGGCGGACCTGCGCCGCGAGTCCGGCGTCGGCGCGATCGCGCACGAGGAGGTGCTCACCGGCGTCGCGTCGTGGCGGTCGACCACCTACCCCTCCCCGCCGGCCTACGGCGCCACCTGGGACCCCGAGCTCATCGAGTCCGTCGGGGCGGCGATCGCGGAGTCGATGCGCGCCATCGACGTGCACCAGGGCCTCGCCCCCCTCCTCGACGTCGCGTACGACGCCCGCTGGGGCCGCGTCGAGGAGTGCTTCGGCGAGGACCCGTACCTCGTCGGCACCCTCGGGGCCGCCTACGTGCGCGGGCTGGAGCAGGGCGGCGTCGTCGCGACCCTCAAGCACTTCGTCGGCTACTCCGCCTCGCAGGGCGGCCGCAACCTCGGGCCCGTCCACGTGGGTCCCCGCGAGCTCGCCGAGCTGCTGCTCTACCCGTTCGAGGTGGCCCTGCGCGAGGGCGGCGCGCGGGCCGTCATGCCCTCCTACTCGGAGATCGACGGCGTCCCCGTGCACGGGGACGCGGCGATCCTCACCACCCTGCTGCGCGAGAGGTGGGGCTTCGCCGGCACCGTGGTCGCGGACTACTTCGGCGTCAACTTCCTGGAGACGCTGCACGGGGTCAGTGACGGCAAGCGGGCCTCGGCCGAGCGGGCGCTGGTCGCCGGCGTCGACGTCGAGCTGCCGAACGCGGACTGCTACCCGGCGCTCGCCGAGGCCGAGGACCTCTCCCCCGAGGTCCTCGCCGCCGTCGACCGATCCGTGCGGCGCGTGCTCGAGCTCAAGGCCGAGCTCGGCCTCCTCGACGAGCCGGTCGACGTGTCGGATGCGCCCGTGGACCTCAACCCCGAGGCGCACCGCGCCCTCGCCCTCCGCGTCGCCGAGGAGTCGGTGATCCTGCTCGCGAACGACGGCGGGCTGCCGCTCGCGGCGCCGGCGCGCGTCGCCGTGCTCGGCCCGAACGCCGACAGCGGCGCCTGCCTGCTCGGCGACTACTCGTTCACCAACCACGTGGAGGTGCACCACCCCGACGTGGAGCCGGGGCTGAGCCTGCCCAGCATCCTCGAGGCGCTGCGGGACGAGCTCGCCGACGCCGTCGTCACCCACGCCCGCGGCTGCGACGTGCGCGAGGCGGGCCGCGAGGGCTTCGACGACGCGGTCGCTCTCGCGGCCGAGGCCGACGTCGCCGTCATGGTCATGGGCGACCGCGCGGGCCTCTTCGGCCGAGGCACGGTCGGCGAGGGCTGCGACGTCGACTCCCTGGAGCTGCCGGGTGAGCAGCGCGCGCTCGTCGAGGCGGTGCTGGGGACCGGCACCCCGGTCGTCCTCGTGCTCGTCACGGGCCGGCCCTACGAGCTCGGGTGGGCCGTCGGCCGGTGCGCGGCCATCGTCCAGGCCTGGTTCCCCGGCCAGGAGGGCGCGGCGGCGGTCGCCGGCGTCCTCACGGGCCGCGTCAACCCCTCGGGGCGCACCACGCTGTCGTTCCCGAGCTCCGCGGGCATGATGCCCACGACGTACCGCCACGTGCGGCTGGCGGGCAAGGTCGGCGTCACCAACCTCGACCCGACCCCCGTCTTCCCGTTCGGGCACGGCCTGTCCTACACGACGTTCGAGCGCTCCGACCTGCGGCTGTCCGCGGACGAGATCGCCACCGACGGGACCCTCGAGGTGGCCGTGCGCGTGCGGAACACGGGCGAGCGCGCAGGCGCCGACGTCGTCCAGCTGTACCTGCACGACGTCGTCGCCCCGGTCACCCGTCCCGAGGTCGCCCTGCTCGGCTACGCCCGCGTGGCGCTCGAGCCGGGCGAGTCCCGCGAGGTGACCTGGCGCGTGGCCGCCGACCGGCTCGCGTGGGTGGGCACCGACCTCGAGTGGACGGTGGCACCGCACCGCGCGTCGTTGTCGGTGGGCGCGTCGGCGGGCGACCTCGCGCTGACCGCGCAGCTCGCGGTGACCGGCCCGGTGCGCACCCTCGGCCCGGACCGTGTCCTGACGACTCCGGTCACCGTGGCCTGAGTGCGGCACCGGCGCTCCGGGCCCGTCCACCGCCCCCGGGCGGGGGCGGGCCCGGAGCCCGTCCCGGGCTCATCTAGCCTGGGCCCATGACGACGGACGCCACCACCGGGCAGCGCAGCGGCATCGACGCCTCGACCTTCGACCCGGGCGTGCGCCCGCAGGACGACCTGTTCCGCCACGTCAACGGCCGATGGCTGGACACGTTCGAGATCCCCGCGGACCGGGCGGCGGACGGCGCCACGCGCGAGCTCCACGACCGCGCGGAGGAGCAGGTCCGGGCGATCATCACCGAGCTGGGCGGGCTCGCCGACGGCGCGCCGCCGCCCGACGGCGTCGCGCGGACCCCGGCCGCCCAGGTCGGGGCCCTCTTCGCCTCGTTCATGGACACCGAGCGGGTCGAGGCGCTCGGGCTCTCGCCGATCGCCGAGGAGCTGGCGGCCGTCGAGGCCGCCGCGACGCACGAGGACCTCGTGGTCCTGCTCGGCTCGCTCCAGCGGACGGGCGGCGCGGGCGCCGCCGGCTTCTGGGTCGACAACGACGCCAAGGACCCCGACACCTACGTCGTCTACCTCCACCAGGGCGGGCTCGGCCTGCCGGACGAGGCGTACTACCGCGACGACGCCTACGCGGGCGTCCGCGACGCCTACGCGCCGCACGTGGCGCGGATGCTCCGCCTGTCCGGCCTGCCCGACGCCGAGGCGCAGGCGCGGGCCGCGCTCGTGGTCGACCTCGAGACCCGGCTGGCCGCCCACCACTGGGACGTGGTGCGCGACCGCGACGCCGACCTGACCTACAACCCGATGACGCTCGCCGAGCTCGTCGAGCGCGCACCCGGCTTCGACTGGCGCGCCTGGGCGGCCGCACTGGGCGCCCCCGAGGGCGCGCTCGACCGGCTCGTGGTGCGCGAGCCGGACTTCGCCGTCGGGCTCGCGGACCTGTGGCGCCAGGCGCCGCCGGAGCAGTGGCGCGCCTGGCTGCGGTACCACCTGGTGACCGCCCGGGCGCCCTACCTGCACGACGAGGTCGTCGAGGCGAACTTCGACTTCTACGGCCGCACGCTCACGGGCGCCCAGGAGATCCGCGAGCGCTGGAAGCGCGGCGTCTCACTCGTGCAGGGCGCGCTCGGCGAGGCCGTGGGCCAGGAGTACGTCGCCCGGCACTTCCCGCCCACGCACAAGGAGCACATGCTCCGCCTCGTGGAGAACCTCGTGGCCGCCTACCGCGAGTCGATCGAGGCCCTGGACTGGATGGGCGAGGACACGCGCGCCAAGGCGCTCGCGAAGCTCGCCGCCTTCCGCCCCAAGATCGGCTACCCGGACCGGTGGAAGTCCTACGAGGGTCTGGAGATCAGGGCCGACGACCTCGTCGGCAACGTGCGCCGCTCGTACGCGTACGAGCTCGACCGGGAGCTGCGAAAGATCGGCCGGCCGGTCGACCGCGACGAGTGGTTCATGACCCCGCAGACCGTCAACGCCTACTACAACCCCGGGATGAACGAGATCGTCTTCCCGGCCGCGATCCTGCAGCCGCCGTTCTTCGACCCCGACGCCGACGACGCCGTCAACTACGGCGGGATCGGCGCGGTGATCGGCCACGAGATCGGGCACGGGTTCGACGACCAGGGCAGCAAGTACGACGGCGCCGGGCGGCTCGAGGACTGGTGGACCGCCGAGGACCGGGCCGAGTTCGAGACGCGCACCCGCGCCCTCGTCGACCAGTACGACGCGTACTCCCCCGAGCAGCTCGACGGCACCCACCACGTCAACGGGGCGCTGACCGTCGGGGAGAACATCGGTGACCTGGGCGGTCTGTCGATCGCGCTGCAGGCCTACCGCATCGCCCTCGGCGCCCCGCTCGACGACGCGCCGGTGCTCGACGGGCTGACGGGGGTCCAGCGCGTGCTCATCGGCTGGGCGCAGGCCTGGCGGGGCAAGGTCCGCGACTCCGAGCTCGTCCGCCGGATGGCGACGGACCCCCACTCCCCGTACGAGTTCCGGTGCAACGGCGTGGTGCGCAACCTGCCGGAGTTCCACGCCGCCTTCGACGTGCAGCCCGGCGACGCGCTGTACCTGGACCCCCAGGAGCGCGTGCGGATCTGGTGAGGGGCTCGTCCGCCCGCGTCGGGCGCGGGCGACGCGGGCGCGGGCGACGCGGGCGCGGGCGCGGGCGCGCTAGAGGATCGTCCAGCCCGCGCGCGCGACGGAGAAGCCCTCGCCCGACGGGTCGTGCCGGCACGTCGCGCCGTTGCGCGAGCTGTGGCAGGTCATCTCCCCGATGGTCGACGCCTGCCCGTACTCGAGCACCGGTGCGTCGTCGGGGCGGGACGGTACCTCGGGCACGCACGGCATCTGCGCGCCGTCGGCGGCGGTCACCGTCAGGACGGGCCCGACCGTCCCGGTGCAGCCGGGCGGCGGCTGCGGGGGCGTGAAGGAGAACTGCCCGATGGTGCAGGTCGCCGACGTCTCGGTCATCGCGCACCAGATGTTGCCGCTCGGGAGGCGGAACTCGGTCAGGGCCTCGTTCTCGGACGGCGGGTTCGGCGCGGTCGGCTCCGGCGTCGTCTCGGGCTCGGGCGTCCGCGGGGCGCTGGTCGCCACGCCCGGCTGCGCGGACGGGTCGCCGGGCGGGTTGTTGACGAGCTGCATGACCAGGAGCACGACGAACGTGGCGACGAGGATCGCGTCGATGACGAGGAACGTCGTCATCCCGGCGGGTGAGAGGGCGAGGCCCCGGCGGCGCGCCTGGGCGCTCTCGCTTCCGGACATCCTCCCCCTCCCGCTGCGGCGTCCACCGCAGCATCGCACGGCCGAACGGGTGAGGCGAGGCCCGGGCCACCCCCCTCCCGGCACCGGACGCGCTCGCCCGGACGTCACCCTGCCGTGTGCTACCGGGTAGTACGCCTGCGTGGCAGGATTCGGCGGGACATCCCGACCCCCCGGAGGACACCACCGTGCCCGCTGAGAACCTCACCCGCGACGAGGCGGCCGCCCGCGCGGGCGTCGTGCAGGTCCACACCTACGACGTCGCCCTCGACCTGACGACCGGGCCGGACACGTTCGCGTCGACCACCGTGGTGCGGTTCGCGGCGACGCCGGGGGCGACGACGTTCATCGACCTCATCGCCCCGAGGGTGCACGCCGTCGAGCTCAACGGGACGCCCCTGGACGTCGCGGCGGTCGTCGCCGACTCCCGCATCGCCCTCGCCGACCTGGCGGACGAGAACGAGCTGCGGGTGGTCGCCGACTGCGCGTACATGACCACCGGGGAGGGGCTGCACCGCTTCGTGGACCCGGTCGACGGCGAGGTCTACCTCTACAGCCAGTTCGAGGTGGCCGACAGCCGGCGCGTCTACGCGGTGTTCGAGCAGCCCGACCTCAAGGCGGAGTTCCGGTTCACGGTGACGGCGCCCGCGCACTGGACGGTCGTGTCCAACTCCCCCACGCCGGAGCCCGTGCCCGTGGCGGACGGGGTCAACCGCAACGGCGGCACCGACGCCGGCACCGCCACGTGGGCGTTCGAGCCCACACCACGGCTGTCGAGCTACGTGACGGCCGTCGTCGCCGGCCCGTACCACCGCCGGACGGACACGCTGACCTCCCGTGACGGCCGCACGATCCCGCTCGCCGTGCTGTGCCGCGCCTCGCTCGCCGAGCACCTCGACGCCGAGAACGTCGTCGACATCACCCGCGCGGGGTTCGCCTTCTACGAGGAGCTCTTCGACCTCGCGTACCCGTTCGCCAAGTACGACCAGATCTTCGTGCCCGAGTTCAACGCGGGCGCGATGGAGAACGCCGGCGCCGTCACCTTCCTCGAGAACTACGTGTTCCGCTCCAAGGTGCCCGACGCGATGGTGGAGCGCCGCGCGGTGACGATCCTGCACGAGCTGGCGCACATGTGGTTCGGGGACCTCGTGACCATGCGCTGGTGGGACGACCTGTGGCTGAACGAGTCGTTCGCGGAGTACGTGTCCACGCTGGCGACGGCGGAGGCGACACCCTGGGGCGCCGCCTGGACGACCTTCTCCTCGATGGAGAAGTCGTGGGCGTACCGCCAGGACCAGCTTCCGTCGACCCACCCCATCGTCGCCGACATCCGCGACCTCGAGGACGTCGAGGTCAACTTCGACGGGATCACCTACGCCAAGGGCGCGTCGGTCCTCAAGCAGCTGGTCTCGTGGGTCGGCCGGGATGCGTTCTTCGCCGGCGTCCGGGCGTACTTCCGCCGGCACGCCTGGGGCAACACCGAGCTCGCCGACCTCCTGCACGAGCTCGAGGTCACCAGCGGGCGCGACCTGCGCGCGTGGTCGGCGCTCTGGCTGGAGCGCGCCGGGGTCACGCTGCTGCGCCCGCACGTGGCCACCGGCCCCGACGGCGTGCTGACGGCGTTCGAGGTCCGGCAGGAGGTGCCCGCCGAGCACCCCGTCCAGCGGCCGCACCGTCTCGCGGTCGGCGGCTACGACGTCGTCCCCGGGCCCGACGGGCAGCCGCGGCTCGAGCGCGTCGTCCGCACCGAGCTGGACGTCGACGGGGAGGCGACGCCGGTCGCCGAGCTCGTCGGCCGGCCGCGCCCGGCGCTCCTGCTCGTCAACGACGACGACCTCGCGTACGCGAAGATCCGGCTCGACGACGCGTCGCTCGCGGTCGCGACGGAGCACCTGCACGCCTTCGCCGACTCGCTCCCGCGCACCCTCGTGTGGGGGGCCGCGTGGGACATGACCCGGGACGCGGAGTGGGGGGCGCGCGACTTCGTGCGCCTGGTCCTCGGCAACGTCGCCCACGAGT
The DNA here is from genome assembly GCA_023430425.1 of Actinomycetes bacterium. The sequence goes on from JAEZAR010000388.1 coordinate 8,877, forward strand.
CCGACTCGTCCGTGGTGCTGGTCCTCCTCCGCCAGCTCACCACCGCCCTGGACCTGTACGTGGCCCCCGAGCACCGCGCCGAGGCCGCCGCCGAGGCGGCCGAGCGCCTGTGGGCGCTCGCCCGGGCCGCCACGCCCGGCGGCGACACGCAGCTCCAGCTCGTCCGGGCCGCGGCCGCGCGCTCGATCTCGGTCGAGCACCTCGACGCGGTCGCCGGCCTCCTCGACGACTCGGCTCCCCTGACCGGTCTGACTGTCGACACCGACCTGCGGTGGGACCTCCTCGTCGCCCTCGTGGCCGGCGGGCGGGCGGGCGAGGCCGAGATCGCGGCGGAGCTGGAGCGGGACGCCACCGCCTCGGGCGAGCGCGCCGCGGCGACCGCGCGCGCGGCGGTACCGACGCCGGAGGCCAAGGCGGCCGCGTGGCACGCCGTCGTCACGGCGGACACGCTGACGAACGCGCTGCAGACGTCGACCATCGGCGGCTTCACGCGCGTCCACGACCGCACCCTCCTCGAGCCCTTCGTCGAGCCGTACTTCGCGGCGCTGGAGCAGGTCTGGGCGGACCGCACCAACGAGATGGCGCAGAACATCGTCGTCGGGCTCTACCCGACGCTGCTCGCCGGGCTGGACGGGTCGGTGGACGTCCTCGCCCGCACCGACGCCTGGCTCGCGGCGCTGGCCGACCGGACCCCCGCCCTGCGGCGCCTCGTCGTGGAGGAGCGGGACGGCGTGCGCCGGGCCCTGGACGCTCAGGCCCGCGACCGCGCCTGAGCGCGCTGAGCCCGCGCCGGGACCCGTCCCGGGGCGGGCTCAGCCGCGCAGGGCCGCCACGAGCGAGCGGAGCCGGGGGTGGTCGAACAGGTCCTCGAGCATGACGAGGCGCTGGGCGGAGTCCGCCAGCGGCACCTTCCAGTTGGGGTACTCGGTGTCGGTCCCGGGCTGGTTCTGCGCCCGCCGCTCGCCGACGGCGTCGGGCAGGGAGATGCCGACCAGCACCGCGGGCGAGGCCAGGAGCAGGCGGTGCATCGCCTCCACCACCTGGCGCTCGGAGGGGTCCGCGCCGACGAGCCCTCGCCGGCCCAGGAGCTCGAGGAGCTGGCCGCGCTCGGCCCACGCGTCCGCCCGGACCCGCTCCACGGGCTCCGTGAGCAGCCCCAGCCGCTCGCGGAGCTCCACGTGCTCCCCGGCGAGGTAGCCGGCGGTCGGCGGCAGGTCGTGCGTCGTCACCGTCGCCAGCGCGAGCCGCCGGTACGTCTCGGGCGCACGGAACGTCCGGTCCTCCTGCTCGAACCACAGGACGGACGTGCCGAGGATCCCCCGGTCGACGAGGTGGTCGCGGACCCACGGCTCGACGGTGCCCAGGTCCTCGCCGATGACGACGGCCCCGGCCCGGTGCGCCTCGAGGCAGAGGATGCCGACCATGGCCTCGTGGTCGTAGCGCACGTAGGCGCCGTGCTGGGCACCGTTGCCCTGCGGGATCCACCACAGGCGGAACAGCCCCATGATGTGGTCGATCCGGATGGCTCCCGCGTGCCGGAGCACCGTGCGGAGCATGTCGCGGTACGGGTGGTAGGCGGCGCGCGCCAGGGCGTCGGGCCGCCACGGCGGCTGGGACCAGTCCTGGCCCTGCTGGTTGTACATGTCGGGCGGCGCGCCCACCGAGACGCCGTGCGCGAAGACGTCGGACAGCGCCCACGCGTCGGCGCCCTCGGGGTGCACGCCGACCGCGAGGTCGTGCATGATCCCGAGCCGCATCCCGCCGGCCCGGGCGGCGCGCTGGGCGGCCGCGAGCTGCTCGTCGGCGACCCACTGCAGCCAGCAGTGGAAGTCCACCCGGTCGGCGAGCTCGGCGCGCAGCCGACGGACGGCGTCGGAGGACCGGTCGGTGTACTCGGCCGGCCACTCCCGGCCCGCCAGGTGCTCGGTGAGGGCGCACCACGTCGCGAAGTCCTCGAGCCCCTGGCCCTGCTCGGCCCGGAACGCGTCGAGCTGGGCCTGCCGCGCAGGCGACCGGGGGGCGGCGAAGACCACCTCGAGGGCGACCTTCTTCGCTGCCCACACCGCGTCGCGGTCGATCGGGCCGGCCTCGCGGCTCAGCGGCCGCGCGGCCTCGGCCTGCCACTCCACCAGGCTGCGCTCGGCCGTCGGCAGGTACGCCGTCTCGGGGATGTCCTCGACCCTCAGGTAGACGGGGTTGACGAACCGCCGACTGCTGGGCAGGTACGGCGAGGGGGTCATCGGGGGGACCGGCTCGGCGGCGTGCAGCGGGTTGATGAGGAGGAAGTCGGCGTCGGCGCGGCGGGCGGCGAGCCACGCGAGCTCGCGCAGGTCCGCCAGGTCGCCGATGCCCCAGCTGAGCTCGGAGCGTACGGAGTACAGCTGCGCCATGAGCCCGAGCGCCCGTCGCCGCTCCAGGCCGGCGGGCAGCGTGAGGCGCGCCGGCGTCGCCACGACGGTGCAGCGCGCCGTCGTGCCGTCGCTCTCGGCGACGACCGTGTGCCAGCCGAGCGGGAGGTCAGCCGGGATCTCCACCGTGGCCCGGCCGACCCGCCGCCCGTCGACGGTGCGCGGTGCGACGTACACGTCGAGCTGGCGCAGCCGGTGCCGGCCGCCCCCCTCCTCGGGGTCGATCTCGAGCCAGACCTCCACGGGGGCGCCGTCGTCGACGTGGACGGCGAGCGGGGTCGCCGCCCCGGCCCGCAGCACGACGACGGGGGGCAGCATCCGCCGCCACACCTCGTCCTCGGCGTTCGCGAGCGCCACCTCGACGCGCTCGGGGGACGAGGCGTCCACGCCCAGCGCCGCGAGGACCGCCACGAGCGTGTCGGCCGAGACCTCCTGGTGCGTGCCGTCGAAGCCCCAGAAGTCGGGGACGACGCCGTAGCGCTCGGCGAGCGCGAGCAGCGGTCCGGGCAGGGAGTGGTCGGCCACGCACCGATCCTGCCAGAGCCACCCGGCCGCGACGCCCCGGGCGTCCCGTCCCGCCGGAGGCGCCCGGTACCCGCCGGAGGAGCCCGGGCACCGGGGCGACCAGTAGCCTGCCGTGGTGATCTGGCACGCGACCCCCACCCCCGAGGGCCCGGTCCGGGAGGCTCAGGAGACCGCCGGCCGCTGGTTCGACTGGCTGCTCGGCGCCCCCCTCCAGAGCCTCGTCGCCGTCGTCGTCGGGCTGCTCCTCCTCGCCGTCCTGCGCTGGTTCATCAGCAGGGCGGTCCGCTCCGTGGTCAGCGGCGGCGCCCGGGTCAGGCGGCACGCGCGGCGCCTGCTCATGCGGGCCCCCGCGCTCGCCGCCCTCGACTCCGACCCGCTCGCCGTGGCACGCCGTGTCCAGCGGGCCGAGACGATGGGCTCGGTGCTGCGATCCGCGGCGGCGCTCGTCGTCGCCGTGGTCGTCGTGACGGCGATCGCGAACATCAACGACTGGGACCTCGGCCCGGTCCTGGCCTCGGCCGGCGTGCTCGGCGTGGCCCTCGGGTTCGGCGCCCAGGCCCTCGTCAAGGACTGGCTCTCGGGGCTGTTCATGCTCGCGGAGGACCAGTACGGCGTGGGCGACGTCGTGGACCTGGGCGAGGCGTCGGGCACCGTGGAGGCGATCGGCCTGCGCGTCACCCAGGTGCGGGACCTGTCGGGCACCCTGTGGTACGTCCGCAACGGCGAGGTGCTCCGCGTCGGCAACATGACCCAGGGGTGGTCCCGCGCCCTCGTCGAGGTGCAGGTGCCGCCCGACGCCGACGTCGACACGGCCATGGAGGTGCTCCGGGCCGCGGCGCGCGACCTCGCGGGCGACCCGGACCTGGCCCCCCACCTCCTGGCCGACGCCGAGGTGACCGGCTTCGAGGACCTGCGGGCCGAGGCCGTCATGCTGCGCGCGATCATCAAGGTGGCCCCCGCGAAGCAGTGGGTGGTCCAGCGGGCGCTGCGCGGCCGGATCCGGGAGCGGTTCGCCGAGGCCGGCATCGCGATGGCGCTCCCGCGCCAGGTGTTCGTGGAGCGCAGCCCGTGACGTTCAGCGCCAGACGAGCAGCGGCTGCCCCTCGACCACCCGGTCCCCCGGGGCGACGCTGACCTCGAGGTCGTCCTCCTGCGCCTGGAGCGCGACGACCGGGCACAGCGCAGAGCGCCCCTCGCGGCGCACGCAGTCGGGCGACCAGGCCAGCAGCGGCTGCCCGGCCGCGACCTCCTGGCCCTCCTCGACCGCGACGTCGTAGCAGGCGCCCGCGAGGTCCTCGGTGTCCACCCCGAGGTGCACCAGGACCGCGCGCTCCGCGTCCGCGGCGATGACGACGGCGTGCGGGTAGACCGACACGGTCCGGCCGCGGCACGGCGCCACGACGACGACGCGGACGGCGTCCGGCCCCGGCTCGTCGGGCTCGATGGCCAGGCCCGGGCCGACGACGGCGTCGGCGAACACGGGGTCGGGCACCTCGCCGAGCGCGACGACGGTGCCGGCGAGCGGGGCCACGACCTGGGTCGTGGCCCGCACGTCGCGATCGCGCATCGGACCCCCTGCCTGTGCCGTCCTCCACCCTAGCCCGGGACCGGGCGCCGGGACCGGGCCTCCGCGCTGGGATCGGCGCAGGTCAGCGCAGGCCGTCGATCTCCGCCGCGAGCCCGTCCGCCTCCGGCCCGACCACCACCTGGATGATGCGCCCCGAGCGGACGACGCCCAGCGCGCCGCTGGCCCGCAGGCCCGCCTCGTCGAGCAACGCGGGGTCGGCGACCTCGACCCGCAGCCGCGTGATGCACGGCTCCAGCTCGACCACGTTGCCCGGGCCACCGAGCGCGGACAGGATCTCCTCGGCCTTGGTCATGCGCACCTCCTTGCGCGCGGCGCTCCGCGCCGGGAGGGGCCGGCGCACAGCTCCCTCGCAGCCTACCTGCGAGAATGGCGCCCGAGCAGTGCCCCGCCGCCCTCGTCCCGTCCGGGAGGTCCGTATGGCCCGCCGCCCTCCGCCACGCACCGGAGCACCGGGCGCAGCGGCGTCGGCGACCGTCCCGGCGCCCGCGCCAGGTTCCGTCGCGACGCCCGGGCCGGACGCCCCGGGGGACGGGCCGGCCGTCACCCCGTTCGAGGCGTTCGGGGGCAGCCCCACCTTCGCCCGCCTCGTCGAGCGCTTCTACGCCGGCGTGGCGCGCGACGAGGTGCTGCGCCCGATGTACCCGGAGGAGGACCTCGGCCCCGCGGCGGAGCGCCTGCGCATGTTCCTCGAGCAGTACTGGGGCGGCCCGACGACCTACGGCGAGCTGCGGGGTCACCCGCGCCTGCGGCTGCGGCACGCCCCGTTCCCGGTGGACGCCGACGCGCGGGACCGCTGGCTGCGGCACATGCGTGACGCCGTCGACTCCCTCGACCTGCCGCCGCGCCAGCACGCGGTGCTCTGGGACTACCTCGAGCGCGCCGCGCACGCGATGGTCAACCGCCAGGTGCCCCGGCCGTGAACGAGCCCGAGACCCGGCCCGGGACCGAGGCCGCGAGCGAGCCCGCGCCCGCGCCCGCGACCGGGGTCGACG
>JAEZAR010000404.1 GCA_023430425.1 Actinomycetes bacterium
CCCGACGGCGTCGTGCTCCATGCCGAGCCAGCCCGCCAGCATCCGCGCGTACTCGGGACGCAGCGCCGCGTCGCGGATGCGGGCGACGATCGGCGCCGAGGCCCGCAGCGCGGCCACCCGACCCTCCGCGGTGTCGAGGTCGTGCGTCGCGATGGTGGACCGGATGACGAACTCGAAGAGCGGCTGGCGGCCTGCGACGAGGGCGCGGACGGCGTCGGACCCCTTCGCCTGGCGGAGCTCGCACGGGTCCATCCCGCCGGGCTCCACCGCCACGAACGTCTGCGCGTAGAACCGCTGGTCCTCCCCGAACGCGCGCAGGGCGGCCTTCTGACCGGCCTCGTCACCGTCGAACGTGAAGACGATCTCCCCGCCGAGCGACTCGCCCGAGGACAGCTGCACACCGCCGCCGGCCGCGGTGTCGCCGAGCAGCCGCCGCAGGACCCGGGCGTGGTCCGCGCCGAAGGCGGTGCCGCACGTGGCCACCGCGGTGGGCACGCCCGACAGGTGGGCGGCCATGACGTCGGTGTACCCCTCGACGACGACCACCTGACGGCGCTTGGCGATCTCGCGCTTGGCGAGGTCGATGCCGTAGAGCACCTGCGCCTTGCGGTACAGGGGGGTCTCCGGGGAGTTGAGGTACTTGGGTCCGTTGTCGTCGTCGAGCAGGCGGCGAGCGCCGAAGCCGACGACGTCGCCCGTGACGTCCCGGATCGGCCACACGAGCCGGCCCCGGAAGCGGTCGTAGAGGCCGCGGTTCCCCTGGCTCATGAGGCCCGACGCGGTGAGCTCCGCCTCGGTGAAGCCCTTGCCGCGCAGGTGCCGCAGCAGGGCGTCCCAGCCCTGCGGGGCGAAGCCGACGCCGAACTGCTCCGCCGCCTGGCGGTCGAAGCCGCGCTCGGCGAGGAACTGCCGGCCGACGGCCCCGGCGGGCGTCAGCAGCTGCTCCGCGTAGAAGGCCGCGGCGTGCCGGTGCGCCTCGAGCAGGCGCTGGCGCCGGCCCGGCTCCTCGCCCGGCCGCGCGGGCCCGCCGTCCTCGTAGCGCAGCTGCACGCCGACCCGGCCCGCGAGGTGCTCGACGGCCTCGGTGAACCCGAGACCGTCGATCTTCTGCACGAACGAGATGACGTCGCCACCCTCCCCGCAGCCGAAGCAGTGCCACAGGTTGACCGGCGGTCGCACGTGGAAGGACGGCGTGCGCTCGTCGTGGAAGGGGCACAGGCCCTTCATGGACCCGACGCCGGCGGGCTTCAGCGTGACGTGCTCGCCGACGATCTCCTCGATGCGGGCCCGCTCACGCACCGCCGCGATGTCCTCGCCACGGATGCGCGCCACGCGGCGAGTGTAGGCCGAGCCGACGACGGCGCGGACGCCGCCCACCGTCGCGCCGGTGCGCCAGACTGCCCGTACGCCCCGCCGACGAGAGGACACGCGCCCGTGCGCGAGACGCCGCCGTACCTGGACCCGACGCTGCCCGTGCCCGAGCGGGTCGCCGACCTGGTGGGGCGCATGACGCTGCCCGAGAAGATCGGCCAGATGCTCCAGCTCGACGCGCGCGGGGGCGTCCGCCACCTGGTGGAGGACCTGCACGCGGGGTCGATCCTGCACACTTCCCCCGAGCTGGTCCGCGAGGCGCACGCCCTGACGGAGCGGACGCGCCTGCGCATCCCGCTGCTCGTCGCGGAGGACTGCATCCACGGGCACTCGTTCTGGGAGGGCGCCACGATCTTCCCGACCCAGCTCGGCATGGCGGCGTCGTGGGACCCCGCGCTCGTCGAGGCCGTCGCCCGGGTGACCGCCGTCGAGGCGGCCGCCACCGGGATCCACTGGACGTTCTCCCCCGTGCTGTGCATCGCGCGGGACCTGCGCTGGGGCCGCGTGGACGAGACGTTCGGCGAGGACCCGCTGCTCATCGGCGAGCTCGCGTCGGCGATGGTCAGGGGCTACCAGGGCGCCGGGCTCACCGACCCGACAGCGGTCCTCGCCACCGCCAAGCACTTCGCGGGGTACTCGGAGACCCAGGGCGGCCGCGACGCCTCCGAGGCCGACATCTCGCGGCGCAAGCTGCGCTCGTGGTTCCTGCCCCCGTTCGAGCGGGTGGCCCGCGAGGGCTGCCGGACGTTCATGCTCGGCTACCAGACCACCGACGGCGTCCCCATCACTGTCAACGAGTGGCTGCTCACCGACGTCCTGCGCGGCGAGTGGGGGTACACCGGCACGCTCGTCACCGACTGGGACAACGTCGGGCGCATGGTCTGGGAGCAGAAGGTGATGCCCGACCACGTCCACGCCGCCGCTGCCGCGGTCCGCGCCGGCAACGACATGATCATGACCACGCCGCAGTTCTTCGAGGGGGCGGCAGCGGCGGTCGAGCGGGGGCTGCTGACCGAGGCCGAGATCGATGCCGCCGTGGCGCGGATCCTCACGCTCAAGATGGAGCTCGGGCTCTTCGAGGACCCCAGGCGCCCGGACCCCACCCGGATCGCCGATGTGGTCGGGACGCCGGAGCACGCCGAGGTGAACCTGGCCGTCGCCCGCCGGTCGCTGGTGCTGCTGCGCAACGACGGCGTGCTCCCCCTCGGGGGCGGCCACCCGGCCGGCGAGCCCCCCCACCACGGCCGGGCGGTCGTCGCCGGGCCGGCGCGGACGGTCGCCGTCGTCGGGCCGCTCGCCGACGACGCCCAGACCCAGCTCGGCGACTGGGCGGGCAGCTCGGGTCAGGTGACCTGGATGCCCGACGGCCACCGGCGCGAGCAGATCACGACCGTCCTCGACGGCCTCCGCCGGCACGTGCCGGCCGACTGGTCGGTCACGCACGCCCGCGGGGCGGAGATCCTCACGCGCGGGGTCCACCCCGACGGCGAGCGGTTCCCCGACGGGCAGCAGCGCCCCCCGCTCGTCGTGCCGTGCGAGCCCGACCCGGAGCAGGTCGCCGAGGCCGTCGCGGCCGCCCGCGCCGCCGACGTCGTCGTGGCCGTCGTGGGCGACCGGATCGAGCTGGTCGGAGAGACGCGGTCCACCGCCACGCTCGAGCTCCTCGGTGGCCAGGTGGCGCTGCTCGACGCGCTCGCCGCCACCGGGACACCCCTCGTCGTCGTGCTCCTCGCCAGCAAGCCGCTCGTGCTGCCGCGCGCGGCGCTGGAGGCCGCCGCCGTGCTCTGGGTGGCCAACCCGGGGATGGCGGGCGGCCGCGCCGTCGCAGAGGTGCTGCTCGGGCTCGTCGAACCGTCCGGGCGCCTGCCGATCTCGTTCGCCCGTCACGTCGGCCAGCAGCCCGTGTACTACAACCAGGTGCGCGGGCAGCACGGGGACCGGTACGCCGACCTCACCCAGGAGCCGGCCTTCGTCTTCGGCGAGGGCCTGTCCTACACGCAGGTGGAGTACCGCGGTCTGCGCCTCGAGCACGACGACCTCACCACCGCCGACACCCTCGTCGCGCACGTCCAGGTCGCCAACACCGGGACCCGGCCGGCGACCGAGACGGTCCAGGCCTACGTCCGCGACGTCGTCACGTCCGCGAGCTGGGCGGACCTGGAGCTCAAGGGGTTCGTCCAGGTGACCCTCGAGGCCGGCGAGGTCGTGTCGGTGCGGCTCGAGGTGCCCGTCGCGGCGTGCTCGATCGTCGACGCGGCGGGTCGGCGGGTGGTCGAGCCCGGTGAGTTCGAGGTGCTCGTCGGGCCCTCCTCGCGCGCGACGGACCTGCTCCCGGCGCGGTTCACCGTCCGCGGCGGCTGACGGCCGCCGTCCGTCCGCCGCCTGGAACGCCCCGGTCCGACGGCCGTGCCCTCAACCGCCGGGCCCGACGGCCGGCCTCAACCGCCGGGCCCGACGGCCAGCCTCAACCGCCGGGCGCCAGCAGGCGGGCGTGCCAGTCCGCGGCGCTCACGTCGGTGAGCGAGGCGACCTGGTCGACGACGACCCGGAGCCGGGCGCCGTCGTCGGCTGCCGCCCGCCAGTCCGCGCCGAAGGACGGCTCGAGCTGGTCGGGCCGCTCGAAGAGCTCGGCGACGAGGTCCGTGAGGACCCGGCGCTGGCTCGCGTACAGGGGCTCGGCCTCGCGCGGGGCCATGACGAACGCCGCCGCGAGACCCTTGAGCACGGCGATCTCGGCCACCGTCGCCTCGGGGACGACCAGTCTCGCCGCGTACCGGGTCAGCGGGCCCGGACCGTAGCGCTCCCGCGTCGCCGTGATCGCCGCCCCGCAGAAGCGGCCGACGAGCTCGCTGGTCATGTCCTTGAGGGCCGCCAGGGCGGGGCGCGAGCCGTCGAAGCCCCGCACCCGGCTCGGCAGCCGCAGGAGGCGGGTCATCGCCGCCCGCAGCGCGTCGTCGGGCACCGGGCTGCCGTACCACGTGCGCACGGTCGCCACGACGCGGTCACGCACCTCGGCGTCGGCGAGCGCGCCCGGGTCGAGCCGACCGGCGACCACCGCGTCCTCGACGTCGTGCACCGAGTACGCGACGTCGTCCGCGAGGTCCATGACCTCGGCCTCCAGGCACCGCACGCCGTCGGGCGCGCCCTCGCGCAGCCAGGCGAAGGCCGCCAGGTCGTCGGGGTAGACGCCGAACTTCGGCGTCCGCGTCCCGTCCGGGCCCACCGGTCCCTCGCCCGCCCCCCACGGGTACTTCACCGCCGCGTCCAGCACGGCCCGGGTGAGGTTCAGACCCACGCTCCCGCCGGTGGCGGGGTCGGTCACCTTCGGCTCGAGCCGGGTGAGCAGGCGCAGGGTCTGCGCGTTGCCCTCGAACCCGCCGACGTGGTGGGTCAGGTCCGCGAGCGCCCGCTCGCCGTTGTGCCCGAACGGCGGGTGGCCGAGGTCGTGGGCCAGGCACGCCGCGTCGACCACGTCCGGGTCGCACCCCAGCGCCTTGGCGAGCTCGCGGCCCACCTGCGCGACCTCCAGCGTGTGGGTCAGGCGGGTCCGCACGAAGTCGTCGCTGGCCGGGCCGAGCACCTGGGTCTTGGCCCCGAGCCGGCGCAGCGCCGAGCTGTGCACGATGCGCGCGCGGTCGCGCTCGAACGCGGTGCGCGCCGACGACTTCGGCGCCTCCGGCACCCGCCGGGCGCGATCGGCGTCGGGGTATCCCTCAGGCACGGTCGCCACCCTAGCCAGGCCCGCCGCGGGGCCGGGGCTCAGCCCTTCACCGAGCCCGCCGTGAGGCCGCCGACGATGTACTTCTGCAGGTACAGGAAGAGGGCGAGCACCGGGACCGCGGTGATGACCGCACCCGCGGCGAACAGACCCCAGTTCGCCTCGAGCAGCGCGGAGACCCACCCGTACAGGCCGACGGCGAGCGTCCAGTTCCGCTCCGACTGCAGCACGACCCGGGCGATGATGAACTCGCCGAAGGTCGTGATGAAGGAGAGCAGGCCGACGACGGCGAGGATCGGCGAGACGAGCCGCAGGATGATCGTCCAGTAGATCTGCGTGTGGGTGGCCCCGTCGATCTTCGCGGCCTCGTCGAGCTCGCGCGGCACGGTGTTGAAGAACCCGTACATGAGGAACGTGTTCACGCCCAGCGCGCCGCCGAGGTACACGCAGACGAGGGCGATCTTGGAGTTGACGCCCAGCGCGGGGACCACGTTGCCCAGCCCGAGCAGCAGCAGGAAGATCGCGACGAACGCGAGCATCTGCGGGAACATCTGGATCACCAGCAGCGACGTCAGCCCGGTGCGCCGCCCCGTGAACCGGAACCGGCTGAACGCGAACGCCGCCGCGGCGCCCATGAGGACCGTGCCGACCGCCGTGGCGACGGCGATGAACAGGGTGTTGCCCATCCACGTCCAGAAGACCGTCTCGTTCAGCGCCGCGTAGTTCGCGGTGCTGATCTCGCCGAAGAGCTCGTTGGAGCCCGTCAGCGTCCCGCCCTCGGACAGCGAGGCGGAGATGACGTAGACGAGCGGGAACGCCGCGTACACGACGGCGACCACGCCGACGACGTGCCGCCAGCCGATCTCGCCGGCCCACCGGCGGAAGCTCATGCGGTGCCGGGGGGCCGCCGGTCCCGGGACCGCGGCGGCGCGCGGCACGGAGGCGGCGACGGGAGCGGGCGTGGCCATCTCAGCTCATCTCCTCGAGCTTGCGCGTCTGGCGGAACGCGATGGCGGACACGGTGGCGACGATGACGAAGATGACGATGGAGAGCGCGCTCGCCAGGCCGTAGTTCTTCGGCGCCGATCCGTCGACGCCGGACACGTTGTAGACCATCGAGATGAGGATGTCGGTGTGCCCCAGGGGCACCGAGGCGTCGGTGAACCGGGGGCCTCCGCCCGTGAGCATGTAGATGAGCGTGAAGTTGTTGAAGTTGAACGCGAACGAGGAGATGAGCAGCGGGCCGGTCGCGACGAGGAGCAGGGGCATCACGACCGAGCGCCAGGTGCGGAACCGGCTCGCCCCGTCGACCTTGGCCGCCTCGAGGAGGTCACCGGGGATCGCCTGGAGCGCGCCCGTCGTGATGAGGAACATGTACGGGAAGCCGAGCCACAGGTTCACGCCGAGGACGGAGAGCTTCGCCAGCCAGGGGTCCGTGAGCCACCCGATCTCCGCGCCGCCGAGCAGCACCTCGTTCACGAACCCGAACCGTCGGTTGAGCATCCCCGACCACAGCAGGGCCGCGAGGAACCCCGGGATCGCGTACGGGAGGATCATCAGCGTCCGGTAGACGCGGCGCCCCCGCACCCGGGGGTCGTTGAAGACCATCGCGAGCGCGAGCCCGAGCAGGAACGTCGTGACCACCGAGAGCACCGCGAACGCGAAGGTCCAGGCGAGGATCCGCAGGAACGGCTGCGCGTACCGGCTGTCGCCGAAGGCCGTGACGAAGTTGTCCACGCCGACCGGCACGCGCCAGCCGACACCGAGCGTCGTGCCGTCCTCGGCCTGGAAGAGACCCTCGCCGTTGGGCCGGTACACCGTGCCCGTGACCAGGTCCGTCATCGTGTCGGACTCGGCGTCGAACTCGAGCGCCGAACGGTAGACGTACCCGACCCGGGCGTCCTGGGTCCGGATCGAGCCGGCCTCGGCGTCGTCGGACACGGGGACCCGGAGCCGGGTCACCTCCTGCTGCCGGGCGAGCACCTCCGCCCGGGGCAGCACCGTGAACCCGGGCACCTCGGAGATGACCTGGCCGTCCACGACGGCGTCGGGCACCTCGGTCAGCGGCCGGTCGGCCGTGCCGACCCGGACCTCGCCGTCGACGAGCACCGCGAAGCCGAGCGTCCCGCCCTCGTCGACCACCGCGAGCGGCACCCCCGCCGTGCCCTCGACGCGGCGCTCGTTCTGGATGAGCAGCGCCTCCACGGCGTGGTCCTTGGTGGAGTTGTGCCCGTCGCCGTAGTTGGTGAACGCCACGAAGCCCGTGTAGAGCACGACGTAGACCTGGTACACGAGCAGGAACGCCAGCCCCGGCAGCACGTACTTCAGGGCGAGCGTCCGGCGGGAGAAGTACACGTAGTTCGCGGCGACCAGGAGCGCCACCATCGCCCAGAGGATGCCGAACGACCCCTCCGCCCAGGCGGAGAGCACGACGTATACCCCGAAGGCGTCCACGAGCGCCATCAGGGCGATCTTGACGAGCATCCCGCTCGTGCTGCCGCGCTCGTGCAGGGACTCGGCGCCGCGCTGGGCGCGACCGGGCCACCGGGGCCGGCGTGGGCCTGCGGGGCCGGCGTCGGGGGCGCTCGCCGGACCGGTCGTCCCGGCGGCCGGGACGGTGGACGACCTGCTCATCTGTGGACTCCGCACCGTTGCGAGGACCTGGCGCACGCGCGCCGCGGGGGTGCCGCGACCCCTCGAGTGGACACCGTCCGACGGACGGCGGCCACTCGAGGGGTGCGCGGCAGGGGCCGTCAGGCGTCGAGCGCGCCCTGGATGTCCGAGACCATCTTCTCCCAGGTGGCCACGGGGTCGGCGCCGTTGATGATGTTCGCCTCGGTCACGCCCCAGAACTCCCACACGCCGCCCATCTCGGGGATGGAGGGCATCGGCACGGCCTCGGAGCCGACCTCGCGGAAGCCCGCGGTGATCGGGTCGGCCGACGCCGTGTCGGCCGCCGCCAGCAGCGCCGGCGGACGGGCGCCCGCCTCGTAGAGCGCGAGCTGGGCGTCCTCGGTGGCCATGTAGTTCACGAGGAAGTCGTTGGCGAGCAGGGCGTTCTCGCTCTGCGCGTTCACGTAGAAGCCCTGCACGCCGACGAACGGCTGCGCGGGCTGGCCGCCGGCCGACGGGATCGGGTCGACCGCGAGCTCCAGGCCCTCGAACGACCCGAGCATCCACGGGCCGCCGATGATGAACGGCGACTGCCCGTTGGCGAAGGCCTCCACGGCGATGTCGTACGAGATCGCCGTGTCGAGCACGCCCGCGGCACCCTGCGCGGCGAGCCACTGGGCGAAGGCGTTCCCGGGCTCACCACCGAGCGCGAGCTCGGCGGCGTAGGAGCCGTCCTCGTTCTGCACGAAGACCGGGGCGCCGAAGGACGTCTGCAGCGGGTACATCGTGTAGGGGTCACCCGTCTCGCCGACCTGCAGCAGGATCGGGAACTGCGTGCCCGCGGCCTGGCCCATCTGGACCGCCTCGTCCCACGTCGTCGGCGCCTGGGGGGCCAGCGCGGTGTTGCGGATGAGGCCGATGTTCTCCACGGCGTAGGGCAGGCCGTAGACCTGGCCGTCGTAGGTGAACGCCTCGAGGGCGACCTCCTCGAACTCGGCCGCCTTGTCGCCGAGCTCGATCGGGGCGACGACGCCGTTGGCGGTGAGCTCGCCGAGCCAGTCGTGCGCGCCGACGGTGATGTCCGGGCCCTCGCCGGTCGGCACCTGGGCGTTGAAGTCGGCCCGGATGTCCTCGAAGTTCTTCAGCACGGTCTCCACGGCCGTGCCCGTCTCCTCCTCGAAGGCGGTCGCGGCGGCCTCGACCGCCGCCTGGCGGGTCTCGTCGACCCAGATGGTGATGGTCCCGCCCGTGGCCTCGCTGGTCTCCTCGGGGCTCGGGGTCTCGGCCGGCTCCTCGGGCTCCTCGCCTCCGCCGCCACAGGCGGCCAGGGCGAGCGCGGCGCTCATGGCGACCGCGGTCAGGGTGATGCTCCGACGCATCGGGGTCTCCTCAACGACTCGTGTCATGGGCCACGGGGCGTCCTCGTGGCCCCCGTCGGCCGTCTTGGCGGAACGGTAAGCACGCGGGTGCCGATCATGCAAACCCTTGCGGTAACTTTCAGGTATCACTTGCCGCAAGCCGCCGGGTGCGCCCGGGACGGCGTACCCACGAGGAGGTCGGGGTGTCCTCTACGCTGCGGCAGGTGCGCACCCGACTGAAGGACCTGGCGGACCAGGCAGGTGTGAGCACGGCGACGGTGTCCCGGGTGCTGAACGGCAAGCCCGGGGTCGCGGCGGAGACGCGCAAGGCCGTCCTCGCCGCGCTCGACGTGCTCGGGTACGACCGTCCCGAGAAGTTGCGCAACCGTTCCCAGGGTCTGGTCGGCCTCGTCGTGCCGGAGCTGGACAACCCCGTCTTCCCCGCCCTCGCCCAGGCCATCGAGACGACGCTCGCCGACCGCGGCTACACGCCCCTGCTGTGCACGCAGTCCCCCGGAGGCACCACCGAGGACGAGTACGTCGAGATGCTCATCGAGCACGGCGTCGACGGGATCATCTTCGTCTCCGGCCGGCACGCCGACACCGCCGCCTCGACCGAGCGCTACCACCGCCTCCGCGGCCGCGGCCTGCCGATCGTCTTCGTCAACGGCTACGCCGCCGGCGTCGACGCCCCCTCCGTCTCCACCGACGACGCCGTCGCCGTCACCCTCGCCGTGCGCCACCTGCGCAGCCTCGGCCACCGGCGCATCGGCCTCGCCGTCGGCCCGGACCGGTACGTGCCGGCGCGCCGCAAGATCGCGACGTTCGCGACCCTGCTCGACCAGGAGGCGCCGGGCGAGGACGTCACGGCGCACGTGGTGTCCACCCTGTTCACGGTGGAGGGCGGGCAGGTCGCCGGCGGCGAGCTCGTCGAGACCGGTCACACCGCCGTCGTCTGCGGCTCGGACCTGATGGCGCTCGGCGTGATCCGCGCCGCGCGCAGCCGCGGCCTGCGCGTGCCGGAGGACCTCTCGGTCGTCGGCTTCGACGACTCGCCGCTCATCGCGTTCACCGACCCGCCGCTGACCACGCTCCGCCAGCCGGTCGTGAGCATGGGCAAGGCGGCCGTGAGCGCCCTCGTCGCGGAGATCGCCGGCACCCGGGTGTCCCGCACCGAGCTCCTCTTCCACCCCGAGCTCATCGTCCGTGCGTCGACCGCGCCCGCCCCCGCCCGCGCCGCTGCGACGGCGGAGTCGGCCGTCCGTTCCTAGGCTGGTCCGACACCCACCGATCAGGGAGCGCCGTGACCGAGATCCTGTCCGCCCTCGCCCAGCCGTCCACGACCACGACGCTGGTCCACCGCGCCCACGCCGGGGCCGCCCCCTGGTGGCGCTCCGCCGTGATCTACCAGGTGTACCCGCGGTCGTTCGCGGACGGGAACGGGGACGGCGTCGGCGACCTGCCGGGGATCACCGCCCGCCTGACCCACCTCGCCCGGCTCGGCGTCGACGCCGTCTGGCTCTCGCCGTTCTACCGGTCCCCCCAGCACGACGCGGGCTACGACGTCGCCGACTACCGCGACGTGGACCCCCTCTTCGGCACGCTCGACGACGCGGACGCGATGATCGCCGAGGCGCACCGCCTCGGGCTCCGCGTGATCGTCGACCTCGTGCCGAACCACACGTCTGTCGCGCACCCGTGGTTCGTGGCCGCGCTCGCCGCGGCACCGGGCAGCCCCGAGCGGGCGCGCTACCTCTTCCGCGACGGGGCGGGCCCGGACGGGGACCTGCCGCCGAACGACTGGCGCTCCACCTTCGGCGGCTCGGCGTGGACCCGCGTCACCGGGCCCGACGGCGAGCCCGGCCAGTGGTACCTGCACCTGTTCGACGAAACCCAGCCGGACCTCGACTGGACCAACCCGGAGGTCCGCGAGGAGTTCCACGCCATCCTGCGGTTCTGGCTCGACCGCGGGGTCGACGGCTTCCGCGTCGACGTGGCCCACGGCCTGGTCAAGGCCGAGGGGCTGCCCGACTACCCGGCCCCCACCGCCGCCGAGCGCCCGCCCCACGAGGGCACGCACGGCTCGGAGGACGGTGCGACCGGCGCGGGCACGCTCGGCCCCATGTGGGACCAGGACGGCGTGCACGAGATCTACCGCGCGTGGCACGCCGTCCTCGCCGAGTACGACGGTGACCGGGCGATGGTCGCGGAGGCCTGGGTCGAGCCCCTCTCCCGGCTGGCGCTGTACGTGCGTCCCGACGAGATGCAGCAGACGTTCAACTTCCCCTTCCTCACCTCGCTCTGGTCGGCGCCCGCGCTGCGCGCCGTCGTCACCGACTCCCTGACGGCCTACGACGCCGTCGGCGCCACCACCACCTGGGTGCTGTCCAACCACGACGTGGTGCGCCACCCGAGCCGCCTCGGCCTCGAGGTGCCCGGCGGGAAGCCCTCCGGCATCGGCGTCGGCGACCCGCAGCCTGACGAGGAGCTCGGCCTGCGCCGGGCCCGGGCGGCGACGCTGCTCATGCTCGCCCTGCCCGGCTCGGCCTACCTCTACCAGGGCGAGGAGCTCGGGCTCCCCGAGCACACCACCCTGCCCGACGACGAGCGCCAGGACCCGACGTGGTGGCGCTCGGAGCACACCGAGCGGGGACGCGACGGCTGCCGGGTGCCGCTGCCGTGGGAGGCGGAGGCACCGGCCTTCGGGTTCTCCCCGACGGGCCGCAGCTGGCTCAGCCAGCCCGAGGACTGGAGCCACTACGCCCTCGACCGGCAGCGGTGCGTGCCCGGGTCCACCTTCGAGATGTACCGCGCCGCGCTGGGTCTGCGCCGGGAGTACCGGCTCGGGACCGGGTCGCTGGCGTGGGTGGACGGACTGGCGGGTGCGGACCCGGCGTCGCTGGTCGCGTTCGTCAACCGCGACGTGCTGGTGGTCACCAACCTCGGCGACGGCGACGTCCACCTGTCGGGAACCGACCTCGAGCTCCTGATCTCCTCGGCGGACCTGCCGGCGGACGCCGCCGGGGGCGACACCGTGACCGTGCCCCCCGACGTCACCGTCTGGGTGCGGCAGCGCTGACGCGTCAGGGCCGTGGCGCGAGCGCCACGGTCGCCGCCGAGTCCGTCACCGCGAGCACCACGTCACCGACCGGGTCCAGGAGCCGGACCGCCTCCGGCAGCGCAACGGCCCAGCGCTCGACGCCCGTGCGGAGGTCCAGCGCGACCAGCTGCGCGCCTCGTCCGCGCAGGACGAGCACGCTCGTGCCGTCCGTCACCCCCGCCGCGCCCCCGTCGTCGGCCGGCACCCGCCACAGCACCTCCCCGGTGGCCACGTCCAAGGCGGTGGCGGTGCCGGCACCGGTCGCCACGACCACCCCCGCCATCTGCACGAGCGGGTTCATCCCGGGGAAGCGCCCGGCCGACCACCGCTGCTGTCCGGTGACGGCGTCGAGGCCGAGGAGCTCCCCCACCCCCACGCCCCCGGTGTCGAGCGGGGACGTGGGGCGGCGGACCATGAGCACGCCCGGCGCCGAACCGTCCGAGACGATCGGTGCCCAGAGCGAGGCCGGCACGGCGAAGCGCTCGGCCCCGTCGGGGCCCAGCACCCGCAGCCCGGTCGGGCGCGCGAGGAGGTCGACGTCCCAGACGGCCCGCCCGCCGTCGGGCAGGTCCTCGGCGACGGTGTAGATCGCACCGTCGCGACGGGCGTCCGGGCGCGGGGTGCCGTCGGCGAGCGCGAGCGGCACCGACCCCACGGTGCCGACCCAGACGAGGTCGTCGAGGACGGCGAAGAGCCAGCCACCGTCCTGCACCACGGGCACCATCCCGGGCAGCTCGGCCGACCACAGCGGCGCGGACAGGTCGGCGGGGCGCCGCTCCACCACGACGTCGAGCCCCACGGCGACGGCCAGGAGCACGTCCTGCCCGGCGACCTCCACGTCCACGACGGGATCGGGGACCGTCAGCTCGGCGAGGAGGTCCCCCGAGAGCGTGTCGAGCACGTCGACGTGGCCGGGGCCCATCACCGTCCCGTCCGCGCGGGTCACCCCGGAGTCGCGCACGCACAGCACCCGGTCGGCGGCGAGGGGCAGGCCGCCCAGGAAGCCGAGGCGGCGGACCGGGTCCGGGGCCACCGCCCCGCGGCAGGCCAGCGGCGCGTCCGACTCACGGCGCCACACCTCCTCGCCCGTGGCGAGCGCGACGCCCCGCAGCTCGAGCCCGGAGAACGACTGCAGGACGACGACGCCCTGCGCGGCGGCGAGCGGCAGCGCCCCGGAGACGCGCCAGCGCTCGGCGAGCGGTGCCTCCAGCGACGCCACCAGTCCCGCCACGGCCGCGAGCGCCGCGCGCCGGTCC
>JAEZAR010000412.1 GCA_023430425.1 Actinomycetes bacterium
GCCGGGACCGAGCCCGTGCGCAGCACGGCCGCGAGCTGTGCGGACGGCTCCGGCGCGGGCTCGTCGCCGTACGCGCGCAGGGCCGCGACGACGTCGGCCAGGGCCGGGGCGGCGAGATCGTCGGAGGGCATGCGCTGGGGGGGCACGCCACTGTCATCGTCGGGAGGGGTCACGGGGATACGCCCTCCCGCCCGATCTCGCGCCGGAGCCGTGCGAGCGCCCGGTGCTGCAGCGCCTTGACCGCCCCCTCGCGCTTGCCGAGCACGGCCGCGACCTGCTCGAGGGAGAGGTCGGCGACGATGCGCAGGAGCAGCACGTCGCGCTGGTCGGGGCTGAGCAGGGCGAGGAGCCGGCGCACCGTGTCGTCACCGAGGGCCTCGAGGGCCTCCTCCTCCGCGCTGGGCACCGAGCGGGGCGGGGCGTCGTCGAGCGGCTCGAGCGCCGGCGTGCGCGCGGCGCGGCGCCACCGGTCCACCGCCCGGCGGTGGGCGATCGTGAAGACCCAGGCCCGGAACCGGTCGCCGTCGCCCACGAACCCGCCGACGCCCGAGAACACGGCGAGGAAGACCTCGCTGGTCGCGTCCTCGACGTCGGGGACGCCTCGTGCCCTCAGGTACCCCGCGACCTGCCCCGCCAGGCCGGCGTAGAGCGCGGTGAACGCCTCGGGCGAGCCGCCGCGGGCCCGTTCGACGAGGTCATCGAGGTCGTCCATCGGGCGTCAGGGTCGCACCTCGGCGCCCCGCCGGCACAACGGGCCAGGTCATCCGGGTGAGTCGCCGCCCCGGCGCCCCCGGCCGAGGGCCCCCGGGCGCTCGGCGTAGCGGAGCGCGGGGTGCCGGCGCGCGCACTCCGCCCCGACCCGGACGTCCGCGACGGCGCCCTGGGCGCGCAGCGCGGTGAGCCGCTCGACGACGAGGTCGCGCAGGGTCGCGGGGGCCAGGGTGTTGACGTTGATCTTGGTGCTGCCCTCGAACCCGGCGAGCGTGGAGGTGCGCCACTTGAGCACCACGTGCCACGGCATCGGCCCGCGGGCGGCGGGCACGTCGGGCGGCCGGTGGTGCCACTCCTCGTTGGTCGGCACGGTCACCCCGGTCGCGGCGTGCATCGCGTGGACCAGGTCGGCCATCGCGCGCACCTGTGCGGGGTCGTGCTCCCACGGCGCGTGCTCGCGGGCCCGGGAGTACACCTCCAGGGAGGGGTACCGGTGCCCGACGCCGGCGACCGCCACCGCGTGCTCGTTCTCGGCGACGACGAGGCCGTGCTCGACCGCGTGGTCCACCACCCCGGCGAAGACCCGGGGGTCCTCGGCGACGCGCGCGAGCACGCGCTCGGCCCGGGGCCCGTACTCGTCGATCGCGACGAGCTGCTTGTGCAGGTGGTCCACCGAGGCGCCGGCCGGTCGCAGCCAGTTCTGGAAGACCGCGACGTACCTGGCGCGGGGCTGGGCGGCGTACAGGTCGGCCATCGCGGCGACGGCGAGCGCCACGTACTGGTGGTGCTCCTCAGGCGTGAGCGTGCCGGAGCCCGCGAGCTCGTCGTCGTAGGAGGCGCCGTCGACGTGGTGCCGGCGCGCGACGAGCACGTCGTGCGTGCCGTCGAACAGGTCCACCGCCCGCTCGAGCCAGTGGTCGTCCCCGGCGGCCTCCCACTCGGCGTCGGTCACCCCCTGCGAGGCCCGACGCCGCCGCAGCACCGCGAGCACGTGCGCGCGACCCGCGGGGTCCGCGACGTACGCCGTCGCGCGGGCCTGCGCCGCGGCCGAGGGGACGTGCCCGTGGTTGGTGCGCCAGTAGTCGGCCGAGACGATCTCGAACAGGTTCGGGATGCGCCGGAGCTCGGCCACCGTGTCGTCCAGCGCAGCAGCGGGCACGCGCTCGAGGGTGGTCCAGGTGCCGTCGGCGGCGCGGACCACGCGGGACTTCTCCGGGGGCGTCTCGAGGTGGCGGGCCGGGCAGAACGCGCAGTGGGCCCCGTCGAGCGAGTGGTCGACGGGCCGGCGCTCCGCGGGCGGGGCGCCGAGCAGCCGGTGCGCCCGGCCGGGGACCGTCCACACGACGGTGCCGGTCAGGGGGGACGTCTGCTTGACCGTGCCGTCCGGCAGCTGCACCAGCGGCGCGCGTCCCCAGGAGGTCGCGGGCCCGTCCGCCGGGCCCTCGGACGCGCGCACGGCGCCACGATACGGCGGTGTCGAGCAGGGTCCGCCGCCGCGCGCCCCGGCGGGCCGGGGACGTCACCCGGACGGCCGACCTCAGGCGACGAAGATGCAGAACGGGTGGCCGGCGGGGTCGGCGAGGACCCACAGGGGTTCCTCGGGGTCGCCGGTGCGGTCCACCAGCTCGCGGGCACCCAGCGCGAGGGCACGGGTGTGCGCCTCGGCGAGCGCGTCGACGTCGGGCACCGTCAGGTCGAGGTGGAGCTGCTGCGGCACCGGTCCGGTCGGCCACGTCGCGGCCGGCAGGTGCGGGACCTGCTGGAAGGCGAGCGCCACGCCCGCCCCGCGCAGCACGAGCCAGTCGCGGTCCGGCTCCCCCGGCGCGGGCGGGGCGTCACCGGGCCGGTACTCCAGCCCCAGCAGCTCGCGGTAGAACTCCGCGAGCGTCCGGGGGTCCTCGCAGTCCAGCACGACCGATCGCAGGCTCGGGTACGTCGCCACGGGCCACCTCCCCGACCAGCATGGCGCCCCCGGCTCGACCCGGCCAGGCGAGCGCTCAGCCGCGGACCGCTCAGCCGTGGGGCCGTGGACCCCTCAGCCCGGCGGCGCGCCCACCGTGAGCTCGGGCCCGCCCGCGCCGTCACCGGCCGGCGCC
>JAEZAR010000430.1 GCA_023430425.1 Actinomycetes bacterium
AATCCGTCCAGCAACATAGAGCAGCCGCAACTGATGCACTTGCAGTTGGTGTCATCACCGTGAGCGATACTCGCACGCTGGAGGATGACACTGGGGGTGCGCTGATCGTGGAGCTGCTCGAATCCCAGGGACACCGTGTCGCAGACCGCTCCATCGTGACCGATGATCGCGAGCAAATCGTCAGTGCGGTGTTGGACCTGGCTGCACGTCCCGATGTCGATGCGGTCATCACCACTGGAGGCACCGGCATCGCCAGGCGCGATGTCACCTTCGAGGCGGTGAGCTCGATCCTGGATCGCGAGATAACCGGATTTGGCGAGTTGTTTCGCACGCTGAGCTGGGACGAAATAGGTGCGGCGGCAATGTTGTCACGGGCAACGGCTGGAGCCATCGGCTCGACTGCGATCTTCTCGCTCCCCGGCTCGCGAAATGCCATCCGGCTGGCGATGGAAAAGCTGATCCTGCCGGAACTGGCGCATGTTATCTACGAGATTCGAAAGTGAGGATTTCGTGAGCGCCACGACGCAGGTCACGCGCAAACCATCGATCTTGAAGGGCTTCCGGGATTATTTGCCCGAGCAGATGATTCTGCGGCAGGCAATCATCCAGCGCTTCAAGGACGTCTTCGAATTGCATGGGTTCGATCCGCTGGACACGCCGGCGATCGAATATCTCGAAGTGCTCACCGGCAAGGCGGGTGAGAACGAGAAGCTCATGTACGCCTTCGAAGACCACGGCGGCCGCAGCGTCGGACTCCGGTACGACCTGACCGTGCCGCTGGCGCGCGTCGTGGCGATGCACCAATCGGAGATCGTCTTCCCCTTCAAGCGCTATCACGTCGCGCCGGTCTGGCGGGCGGACCGCCCGCAACGGGGCCGGTTCCGCGAGTTCTGGCAGTGCGACGCCGATATCGCCGGGGTCGACTCGATGACGGCCGACGCCGAGATCATCTCGGTGCTGGTCGATGCGCTGGCAGCGGTGGGACTCGATAACTCGGTGGCGCACATCAGCCACCGGCGGTTGCTGGAGCGGATCGCGGTTGCCGCGGGTGTTCCCGAGGAACAGGCGGCCACGGTCTACCGCTCGGTCGACAAGCTCGACAAAATCGGCGCGGATGGCGTCAAGAGCGAGATGATCGAGGGCGGGATCGATGGATCAGCCGCCGATGCGATTCTCGACACCATCTCGATCACGGGCAGCAGCGCGGACATCCTGTTCGAGCTGAGCCGTCGACTGCAGACAGACGCCAAAGCAGAAGGCGCGCTGGCGGAGATGATCCAGCTCTTCGAGCTGCTGGCGCAGATGGGCGTGCCCGCGGACAAGGCAATCCTCGATCTCACGCTGGCGCGTGGGCTGGATTACTACACCGGACCGGTGTTCGAAGCCAAGGTCACTGAGCCGAAGGTCGGCTCGGTCGCCGGCGGCGGTCGTTATGAAGGGCTGATCGGCTCGTTTGGTAGCCGGCCGATATCGGCTACCGGCGTTTCGCTCGGATTGGAACGAATCATCGAGGTCGTGCGAGAGCATGGCACGATGACAATTCCAACCTCAGTGGCGCAGGTTTTCGTCCCGGTCATCGACCGGCATCTGGCGAATGCGGCCGCCCTGACAAAAGAACTGCGCCGCGCTGGAATCAAAACCGATATGTCGCTGCTCGAAGGCAAGAGCCTGGGTGAGCAGCTGAAATACGCCGGTCGGCGCGGGATCACCTTTGCGGC
The DNA here is from genome assembly GCA_023430425.1 of Actinomycetes bacterium. The sequence goes on from JAEZAR010000430.1 coordinate 1,719, forward strand.
GATCCTCGGACCAGATGAGGCGGAGCGCGGCTTGGTAGCAATCAAGGATCTGGTCTCTGGTGAACAGGTCGATATCGAACGCACTACATTGATCGAACAGCTGTCCAATCGTATCGAAGCGAAGCATCTGTAAACAGGACGGATTACAAGACGATGAGCGTTCCAACCAAATGGGATGAGTGGGATACCTACATGTGGGTGGTTGCCCACCCGGATGACGCCGAGTTCTCGTCGGCTGGCACGATTGCGCGCTTGACCAAACTGGGGAAAAAGGTCGTCATCGTGCAAGTGACGTCCGGCGACAAGGGCACTGCGGATCACACGATCCCAAGCGATCAGCTGGCGTCCGGCCGTGAAATCGAAGAAAAGAACGCCGCCGATGTGCTCGGCGTATCCGATGTCGTCTTTCTGCGCTGCACCGATGGTGAACTCGTGCCGGATCTGGCGCTGCGAGAGAAGGTTGTGCGGCAGATTCGCACCTTCAAGCCAGATGTGATCGTGAGCCACGATCCCTACCGGCCGTATGCGCTTCATCCCGATCATCGTGCTTGCGGATTCGCGGCTATCGATGCGGTTTATCCCACGGCGCGCGATCCGCATTACTTCCCCGAGCATCTGGCCGAGGGCCTGGAGCCGCACAAGACCGCCGAAATCTGGTTCTTCAATGCGGAACAGCCGGATTTGATCGTCGATATCACCGATACCTTCGACGCCAAGATTGCATCGCTGAAGGAGCACGCCTCCCAGGTCGGCGACGGCATCGAGATGGAAAAGCGGGTGCGCGAGCGAAATGCCGAGGTGGCCGCCGGGCAAGAATTCGAGCTCGCTGAGGCGTTCAAGACGGTCCAGATGCGCCGCTGACCGGGAAGGAATAGAGCGACGGTGATGTCCTCGTATGAGCGCGATGTTCGCGCCACGGTGCAACGAGCGATGGAAACCGCCCGCACCCGGTGGGGGAGCGATTGGCGTCCATCTCGCGCAGCGATCGCGCCCGGACGCATCGAAATCCTGGGAAACCACACTGATTACAACGGCGGTCCGGTGCTCGC
>JAEZAR010000447.1 GCA_023430425.1 Actinomycetes bacterium
GTCCACGGGCGCCCCGAGCAGCCAGGTCGCCTCCGCGCCCCCCACCCCCACCGGGCCGAGGCGGCCCGCCAGCGACACCAGCACGGCAAGGCCCGCGAGCAGGAGCCAGGGAACCGCGGAGGCGACCCCCGCCCCCCGCGGTGCGTCCGGCACCGGCCGGACCAGCACCTCGCGCAGCGCGTCCGCGACGCCCAGAGCCAGCCCGAAGCCGATGGCCCCGGTGACCGCGGCGTAGTAGACGTCGCCGAGCACGTCGCCGAGGCGCCCGCCCCCGTGGCTGTTGCCCGTGCGGACGACCCACCGGCGCAGGGCGCGTCCCGACGGCACCGCCCCGGTCTCGGGGCCCGCAAGCACGTCGACGTCGGTCACGCGCCCGGGTCCCTGATGGCCTCGGCGGCCGCGGCCGCCGGTACGACGGGACATGCGTCGTCACCGACGACGACCGCGCGGTCCGCGACCGCGAGCACGAGACCGGGGTCGTGCGTGGCGAGGAGGACGGCGACGCCCGACGCCTTCTCGTCCCGCAGCCGCGCGGTGAGCGCCTCCTTCATGGCCGCGTCGAGCCGCTGCTCGGGCTCGTCGAGCACGAGCAGCGCGCGCGGGCGGGCGAACGCGGACGCGAGGAGGAGCCGGCGGCGCTGTCCCGACGACAGCGCGGACGGCATCGAGTCCGCCTCGTCCCACAGGCCGAAGTCGTCCAGCAGCGTGTCGACGACCTCGTCCGCAGCCGTGACGCCGTGACCGCGGGCCACGAGGTCGAGATGCTCGGCGACGGTCAGCGCGGGGAACCACGCGTCGTCGTCGAGCACGCTGGCCACCGCCCGCCGGAAGTCCGCGCTCCGCTCGTCGACGTCGGCCCCCTGGACGCTGACCTCCCCGGCGAGCGGTGCGAGCAGACCGAGCACCGCGCGCAGGACGGTGGACTTGCCCGACCCGTTCGGGCCGACGAGCGCGACCGCGCCGCCCGGCTGCACCGCGAACGAGACAGGTGCGCAGACCCTCGTGGCGCCGTAGCCGACCTCGAGCGCGCGGGCCACGACGGCGGGGGCTGGAGGCACGGCGCCAGCGTACGGCGGCCGATCCGGACCTCCGGTGCGCCGAGACGTCCGGCGGCGCTGCCTCAGGCGCGCTCGAGGAACTCCTCGCGCTGCGGGTCCAGCCACGCGGCGATCGCCCTCGCGAGCGCGGGGTGGCCGGTGAGGTCCGGGTCGCTCCCGACGACGGCCACCGCGTCCCGGCGCGCCTCGGCGATGACGTCCGCGTGCCGGACGACGCGCAGCAGCCGCAGGGAGCTCGCGGCACCGGACTGGGAGGCGCCGAGCACGTCGCCCTCGCGGCGCAGCTCCAGGTCGACGCCGGCGATGCGGAACCCGTCGGTCGTCTCGGCCAACGTCTGGACGCGCGTGGCGGCGTCGGTGCCCTCCGGCGCGGACGAGACCAGCAGGCACAGGCCCGGGTCGGTGCCGCGACCCACCCGGCCGCGCAGCTGGTGCAGCTGGGAGAGCCCGAACCGGTCCGCGTCGAGCACCACCATCACCGTCGCCTCGGGCACGTCGACCCCGACCTCGATGACCGTCGTCGCGACGAGGACGGGCACCTCCCCGCGCGCGAACCGACCCATCACCTCGTCCTTCTCCCCCGCCGGCAGGGCGCCGTGCAGGACGCCGATCGGGACGCCGGCCAGCGCGGGCGTGGCGGCCAGCTCCTCGGCGACCTCGAGCACGGCCCGCAGCGGCCGGCGTCGCTCCGGCTCCCCGAACAGCAGGGCGTCCTCGCCGAGGAGGTCGGCGTCGTCGACCGGCTCCCGGCCCCCGGGCCCGGCCGGCCCCTCCGGGTCGTCGGGGCTGATGCGTGGGCAGACGACGTAGGCCCGGCGCCCGGCGTCGACCTCCTCGCGGACGCGCTGCCAGGTGCGGGCCGTCCAGGCGGCGTTGTCGGCCGGCACGACGTGCGTGGTCACGCCCGCCCGGCCCCCGGGCAGGTCCAGGAGCGTGGAGACCTCCAGGTCCCCGAAGACGGTCATCGCCACCGTCCGCGGGATCGGCGTCGCGGTCATCACGAGCAGGTGCGGTGTGGGGCCCGCCCGGTGGCGCAGCTCGTCGCGCTGCTCGACGCCGAACCGGTGCTGCTCGTCGACGACCACCAGCCCGAGATCGGCGAACTGGACCTGCTCGCCGAGGAGGGCGTGCGTCCCCACGACGATCCCGGCGGCGCCGGACGCCGCGTCATCCAGGGCCTGCCGACGCTGCGCTGCGGACTGGGACCCCGTGAGGAGGGTGACCCTGGTCGCAAGGTCGGGCGCCTCGAGCGTGCCGGCCTCCGCCAGCGGACCCAGGAGGGCGCGCAGGGTGCGCAGGTGCTGCGCGGCGAGCACCTCCGTCGGCGCGAGCAGCGCCGCCTGACCGCCGGAGTCGACGACCTGGAGCATCGCCCGCAGGGCGACCACCGTCTTGCCCGAGCCGACCTCGCCCTGCAGGAGCCGCTGCATGGGCCGCGGCGCGGCGAGGTCGGCGGCAACCTGGGCACCGACCTCGCGCTGGCCGCCGGTGAGCTCGAAGGG
>JAEZAR010000460.1 GCA_023430425.1 Actinomycetes bacterium
ACCACGTCCCGTGGCGGAGCAGGAGCTCCAGCCAGCCGCCGACGGCGCCGGGCACGACGGCGGCGAGGAGGCCGGTGCCGGGCACGTGGGCGAGGCCGAGGTCGGCGAACCGCTCGCGGGTCGCCGACGCCGGTGCGACGCCCTGCCCGCAGACGACGAAGGGCTCGCCGCCGGCGGGTCGGGCCACGACCGGCAGGTCGCCGCCGAGGCCGTTGAGGTGCGGCTCGACCACGTGCAGCACCAGCCCGGCTGCGACCGCGGCGTCGAACGCGTTGCCGCCCGCCTCGAGCACCGCCATCCCCGACTGCGACGCGAGCCAGTGGGTCGACGCCACCATGCCGTGGGTGCCGACGAGTTCGGGCCGTGTGGTGAAGGTCACGTGGCTCCCGGTCGTCGCGTGGCGGGCGCCGGGAGCGGGTGCCCGGCCGCACCGGCGACCCTACGCCGTCGGGCCGCGTCCGGCGTCGGGCGACGCGGCACGGGGCGGCGCGCGGTTGGACCGTCCCGCCGGTGCTCGGGTAGAGTTCCCCGCCGGTACGCCGTCCGGAGCGCCCCGATCCCCACCCGTCGCAGGTGGCGGCACGGGACCGGCCGGTATACCCCATGGGGTATGGTGTAATTGGCAGCACGACGGATTCTGGTTCCGTTAGTCTTGGTTCGAGTCCAGGTACCCCAGCGCAGACGCGGGTTTGGCGCCACGGCGCCGCTCGGTTAGTCTCACTGCTGGTCCCGCCCCCATCGTCTAGCGGCCCAGGACGCCGCCCTCTCACGGCGGTAGCAGGGGTTCAAATCCCCTTGGGGGTACCACCACGAAGGCCCGGTCCACGCGGACCGGGCCTTCGTCGTCGTCGGGCTACTCGGCGGTGCGGCGCAGCACCTCGGTGAGGCGGTTGGCGGCCGCGACCACCGCGCCGGCGTGCAGGCGCCCGGGCTGGCGGGTGAGGCGCTCGACCGGGCCCGAGATCGAGACGGCGGCCACGACGCGGCCGGACGGGCCGCGCACGGGGGCGGAGACGCTCGCGACGCCCGGCTCGCGCTCGGCGACGGACTGGGCCCAGCCGCGGCGCCGGACGCCGGAGAGGATCGTGGCGGTGAACTTGGCGCCCTGGAGCCCGCGGTGCAGCCGGTCCGGCTCCTCCCACGCGAGCAGGATCTGCGCCGCGGAGCCGGCGTGCATCGTCAGCGTCGCGCCGACGGGGATCGAGTCGCGCAGCCCCATCGGCCGCTCCGCGGCGGCGACGCAGATGCGCTGGTCGCCCTGGCGCCGGTACAGCTGGGCGCTCTCGCCGCAGTGGTCGCGCAGCGCGGCGAGCACGGGGTTCGCCGCCGCGAGGAGGCGGTCCTCCCCGGCGGCCGTGCTGAGCTCGGCGAGACGGGGGCCGAGCACGAACCGGCCCTGCATGTCGCGGGCGACGAGCCGGTGGTGCTCGAGCGCGACGGCCAGCCGGTGCGCGGTCGGTCGGGCAAGATGGGTGGCGGCGACGAGCTGGGCCAGGGTGGCCGGGCCGGCCTCGAGGGCGCTGAGGACCGCAGCGGCCTTGTCGAGGACGCCGACTCCGCTAGAGTTGTCCATGTGCCGATATTGGCGTCTCACGCGGTGAGACGCAAGTATCTACCACCCAGTCGGCCCAACCAGGAGGAATCAGTCATGGGGCGCACGCTCGCGGAGAAGGTCTGGGACGCACACGTCGTGCGCCGCGGCACCGACGGCGCCCCCGACCTCCTCTACATCGACCTGCACCTCGTGCACGAGGTCACCAGCCCGCAGGCCTTCGACGGCCTGCGCCTCGCCGGGCGCCCCGTCCGCCGGCCCGACCTCACGATCGCCACCGAGGACCACAACACGCCGACGCTGGACATCGACCGGCCCATCGCCGACCCGACGAGCCGCACCCAGATCGAGACGCTGCGCCGCAACGCCGCGGAGTTCGGCATCCGGCTGCACTCCCTCGGCGACGCCGACCAGGGCATCGTGCACCAGGTCGGCCCGCAGCTCGGCCTGACGATGCCGGGCCTGACGGTGGTCTGCGGCGACTCGCACACGTCCACGCACGGAGCGTTCGGGGCGCTGGCGTTCGGGATCGGGACGAGCGAGGTGGAGCACGTCCTGGCCACGCAGACGCTGCCGCTGCAGCCGTTCCGGACGATGGCGATCACCGTCGACGGCGCCCTGCCGCCCGGTGCGACCAGCAAGGACATCATCCTCGCGATCATCGCGAAGATCGGCACCGGCGGCGGGCAGGGCTACGTGCTCGAGTACCGCGGCGAGGCGATCCGGGGCCTGTCGATGGAGGCCCGGATGACGATCTGCAACATGTCGATCGAGGCGGGCGCCCGCGCCGGCATGATCGCCCCGGACGAGACGACCTTCGCCTACCTCCAGGGCCGACCGCACGCGCCCGAGGGCGCTGACTGGGACGCGGCGGTCGAGTACTGGCGGACCCTGCGCACCGACGACGACGCCGTCTTCGACGCCGAGGTGGTCCTGGACGCCGCCGACATCGAGCCGTTCGTGACGTGGGGCACCAACCCGGGACAGGGGCTCCCGCTGTCGGGACGGGTGCCGGACCCGGCCGAGATCGCCGACGAGAACGAGCGGGTCGCCGCCGAGCGGGCGCTCGAGTACATGGGGCTGACGCCCGGCACCCCGCTGCGCGAGGTCGCCGTGGACACGGTGTTCATCGGCTCGTGCACCAACGGCCGGATCGAGGACCTGCGGCAGGTGGCCAAGGTGTTCGCCGGGCGGCGCAAGGCCGACTCGGTGCGGGTGCTCGTCGTGCCGTCGTCGGCCCGGGTGCGGCTCCAGGCCGAGGCCGAGGGTCTCGACCGGGTCTTCACCGAGTTCGGCGCCGAGTGGCGCAACGCCGGGTGCTCCATGTGCCTGGGCATGAACCCCGACCAGCTGGCCCCCGGCGAGCGCGCCGCGTCGACGTCGAACCGCAACTTCGAGGGCCGGCAGGGCAAGGGGGGCCGCACCCACCTCGTCTCGCCGCTCGTCGCCGCCGCCACCGCGGTGCGCGGCACGCTGTCCTCCGTCGCGGACCTCGGCATCACCGACGCCCCCGACGGCTCGCCGCTGCCCGTCCCCGCCCACGCCTGAGGAGCCGTCGTGGAGAAGTTCACCCAGCACACCGGCGTGGGCGTCCCGCTGCGGCGCAGCAACGTCGACACCGACCAGATCATCCCCGCCGTCTACCTCAAGCGCGTCACGCGGACGGGCTTCGAGGACGGGCTCTTCGCGGCCTGGCGCTCCGACGCGTCGTTCGTGCTGAACCAGGCCGCCTACGCCGGCGGGTCCGTGCTCGTGGCCGGGCCCGACTTCGGGACGGGGTCCTCCCGTGAGCACGCCGTGTGGGCGCTCAAGGACTACGGCTTCCGTGCGGTGCTCTCCTCGCGGTTCGCGGACATCTTCCGCGGCAACGCGGGCAAGCAGGGGCTCCTGGCGGCGCAGCTCGCGCAGGAGGACGTGGAGCTCCTGTGGAAGCTGCTCGAGACGAACCCGGGCGCGGAGGTCACCGTCGACCTCGAGCGCACGCAGGTGCGCTGCCTCGACGTCACCGTGCCGCTGCACGTCGACGACTACACGCGCTGGCGCCTCATGGAGGGGCTCGACGACATCGGCCTCACCCTGCAGCACGAGGACGAGATCACCGAGTTCGAGGCGCACCGCGCGAGCTGGCGTCCTCGGACGCTCCCGGCCAAGCACCTGCCCAAGGTCGAGGTGAGGGCCGCCCGCCCGGCGGGCGTCCCCGTCGAGCTCGGTCGCCGTCTGCCCGAGGGCTGAGGCCGGACCGGGCACACCGGTCGTCGGCCGGGGTGCCCGCCGCGGCAACCAGGGGCGCGGCTCGTCCGGACTCAGGGCCGCGGCTCGTCGGCGGCCGGCCCGTGCGCCTCGGCGAGCCGGCGCTCGAGGAACGCCCGCTCGAC
>JAEZAR010000046.1 GCA_023430425.1 Actinomycetes bacterium
GCCGACGCGTTCGCCGAGCGTCTCGGGGCAGCGGTGACGGTCGACGACGGGCGCTTCCCCGACGCGGTCCACGCCGCGGCCCGCGCCGCGGACGTCGTCGTCGCCTGCGTCGGCGAGCACCCGCTGCGCACGGGCGAGGCGAACTCCGTCGTGTCGGTCGGGCTGCCGCCGGGCCAGCTCGAGACGCTGGAGGTGCTCGCCCGGGTGAGCCGCCGCCTCGTCGTCGTCGTCGTGGCCGGCCGGCCCCCGGCGCTCGGCGCGCTCGCGCGACTCGGGGACGCGCTCGTGCTCTGCTTCCACCCCGGCGTGGAGGGCGGCCACGGCATCGTCGACGTGCTCACGGGTGACGTACCGCCGAGCGGCCGGCTGCCCGCCAGCCTGCCGTGGACGACCGGGCAGGTGCCGCTGCACCACGACCACCTGGCCACGGGGCGCCCGCTCGACCCGGACGGGCCCGAGGGTCGGTACCGCGACCACCTGGACACGCCGCTGCACCCCTTCGGCCACGGCCTGGGGTACGCCCCGGTCATCTACGAGACCCTCACCCTGTCCGCACCACGGCTGCGCGTGGGCGAGGCGGTGCGGGCCTGCGCCCAGGTGCGCAACGACGGGCGGCGGCCCGCCGTCGAGACCGTCCAGCTGTACGTCCGCGCACACGTGGCCGGCCTGGCCCGGCCGGTGGGCGAGCTCGTCGGGGTGCGGCGTGTCCCGCTGGCCCCCGGCGAGGCCCGCGAGGTGGTCTTCGACCTCGACCACGCCCTGCTCGGCCACCGCGACGCCGGCGGTCGGCTGCGCTGCGACGGGGGGGCGTTCACGGTCCGCGTGGCACCGCACGCGGGCGCCGACGCCGGCGTGACCGCGCGCCTGGAGGTCGACCCGGAGCCCTGACCGGGCGGCCGACCGGCCGACCGGACGACCATCACGAGAGGGGGAGCAACATGACCGGACACCTGCGTCGCCGCGTCGCCACGGTGGGGGTGGCCGCCGTGGCCGCAGCCGGGCTGGTCGCCGCCACCGGCGCCGGCGCCACCGCGCGCACGTTCCACGGCGACGACGCCGTGCTGATGGAGTACGCCGAGGACACCTGGGCCTCGTTCGTCGCGATGGTGGACCCCGCCACCGGGCTGCCCGCCGACAACATCGCCGGCGACCTCGACCCGGCGACCCGCAGCGGCTACACGTCGCCGACGAACATCGGGGCGTACCTGTGGAGCACGGTCGTCGCACGCGACCTGCACCTGGTCTCGCGCCAGGAGGCCCACGACCGGATGGCCCTGACCCTGGCGACGCTCGCCACCCTCGAGCGCCACGAGGACTCGGGCATGTTCTACAACTGGTACGACGAGGCGACGGGGGCCAAGCTCTACGCCTTCCCCGGCTCGGGCGACCCGATCGAGCCCTTCCTGTCCAGCGTCGACAACGGCTGGCTCGCCACCGCGCTCGTCCTCGTGGCCCACGCGGAGCCCCGGCTGAAGCAGGAGGCGCGGGCGATCAGCTCGACGATGGACTTCGGCTTCTACTACGACCCGGCGGTGGGGCAGATCCGCGGCGGGTTCTGGGACGAGCAGCCGACCAACCCGGCGGCGGTGCTCGGCAACTACTCCGGCCGCGGGCCGGACGTGTGGTACACCGGGCACCACTACGGGACCCTCAACACCGAGCCGCGCATCGCGAGCTACCTGGGCATCGCCTGGGGCCAGATCCCGCCCGAGCACTACTTCCGCATGTGGCGGACGTTCCCCGACAGCTGCGACTGGTCGTGGCCGGAGCAGCGGCCCGTCGGGGAGTGGACCCAGTACCTCGGCGTCGACGTGTTCGAGGGCGCCTACCGGTACCGCGGCATGCAGCTGGTCCCGACGTGGGGCGGCTCCATGTTCGAGGCCCTCATGGTGGACCTGTTCATCCCCGAGGCCGAGTGGGGACCGCGGAGCTGGGGGGTCAACCACCCGCTGACCGTCCGGGCGCACATCGAGCACGGCCTCGAGGAGGCGGGGTACGGCTACTGGGGCTTCTCTCCGTCGAGCGACCCGGAGGGCGGCTACCGCGAGTACGGCGTCGACCCGATCGGGATGGAGCCGAACGGCTACACCTCCGACACCGAGCGGACGCTCGTGGACCCCGGCTGGGACGACCCGGCCTGCCCGCGCCCGGCCAGCATCCCGACGGCGTACGGCGACGGCGTCGTGACGCCGCACGCGTCGTTCCTCGCGCTGCCGTACGCCGAGGGCGCGGCCCTGGAGAACCTCGCCAACCTGCGGGCCGACTTCGACGCCTACGGGCCCGGCGGGTTCTACGACGCGGTCGCCGTCCGCAGCGGGACCGTCGCACAGCGGTACCTCTCGCTCGACCAGGGGATGATCATGGCGGCGCTCGGCAACGCGCTGCTCCACGACCGCGTGCAGTCCTACGTGGTGCGCGACCAGATCCAGCAGGTGATCCGGCCGCTGCTCGCGATCGAGGAGTTCAACGCGGCCGGCTGACCCGCCCGCCCCCGCCCGATCCCATGAGGTTCCCCGGGGAGCCGGCACCCCCGGGACCTCATGGGATCGGCGCGTCTCCGTCGTTCCGCCGCGACCGGCGCGCTCCGCGTCGTGGTGGGTCCGGGCCGGCGGCTGACCGCTCACCAGTCCGCGGAGGAGTCGGGCTGCGGCGTCGGGCAGACGCCGTCGGCCGGCGCCGGCTCGAAGTGCCACCACTCGTTGTCGTAGGTGCGGCACAGGCCGTACCGGCCGGCGCGCTCGGCGAGCCACTGCGCGCCCTCGAGGGGCCCGACGTCGATCGCGAGCCCCGCGACGTGCGCCGAGGACCCGGGAGGCAGCACCCACCGGCGCGCCTCCTCGGGCCCGTACGTCGCCACGGCGGCGTCGACGAGCGCCTGCTGCTCCTCGCTGCTCCGCCAGCCCGACGTCAGGGTGAGCACCACCCCCTCCGCCGCGGCCTCCTCCTGCGCGCGGGCGAAGGTCTCCTCGAGCGCGGGATCCAGCGCCGTCGGGGCGGGTGACGGCGCCGGCGGGCCCCAACCAGGCCCGGGTCCCTCCCACCCGAGCACGCCCGCGGCCGCCGACGCCGACGCCGCCGCGAGG
>JAEZAR010000110.1 GCA_023430425.1 Actinomycetes bacterium
GTCCGGGACACCGACGGGTCCCGCCGGACCGGCGAGCGCGTCCCGCATCCCCTGACGGGTCGCCAGCCGGCGCAGGACCTTGGCCGCGGCGACCTCGACCCGTTCGGCGCCCAGCCGTGAGGCGACGCGCGCGACGAGCGTGAGCGCCCCGCCGACGACGGCCCGCAGCCCCCGGTGCCGGTCGAGGCGGACGAGTGCGCGCACCGGGCCCGGCAGCCCGGCGAGGGTGTCGTCCGGGTCGAGCGGGCCGAGCACGTCGGCATGGGCCGAGTGCAGGAGGGCCCGACCCGCACCCTGGCGCCGCGCGTCGCGCAGGAACGCGGGCAGCGGGCGCACGTGCTCGTGCGTGGCGGCCAGCGACCTGTCGAAGACCCCCCGCAGGCCGGCCGCGAGGCACCGCAGCCCGAAGTCCCGGTCGGAGTGGTTCGTGCGGGCGAAGGCGCCCGCCTCGTAGGGCACGCGGGCGAGCGTGGAGCGCCGCGCGGACACGTTGCCACCCCACAGGCGGAGCAGGACGTTGCGGGCGTCGGCCTCGTACGCCGCGCAGACGCTCAGGTACTCCTCGGCGTACAGGCGCGTGGCGAAGCGCCCGCGGGCCCCCGGCTCGGGCATCCGGGTCGGCATGTACCCGACCACGACCAGGTCGTCGGCGTCGCGGTGGTGGCGGGCGTGCCCCGTGACGAGCCCCGGCTCCGCCACGACGTCGTCGTCCAGGAGCAGCACGACGTCCCCCGTGGCCGCGTCGATCCCCGTCTGCCGGGCGGCCGCGCCGCCCCGGTTGGGCGTCCACAGCGGCCGCACGCGGGGGTCGGTGCGGGCCAGGTCCTCCAGGAGCTGCATCGACCCGTCGTCCGAGCCGTCCACCACCACCACGACCTCGGTCAGCGCGGGGTCGTCGAGCAGCGGGCGGAGCACGGCCGCCAGGTTGTCGCGGCGCCGGTACGTGGGCACCACCACCGAGACGGTGGGCAGGCCGGGCACGGCCACCTCAGACCGACGCGAGGACGTCGCGCATGACGCGGATGAAGTGCGGTCGCCCGAAGCTCTCCTCCGCGTACCGGGCGATCGCGCCCTCGTCCCAGGCGGCGGCCTCGAAGCGGGCGAGGGCGCGGTTGAGCGCGGCCGGCGTCGGCTCGCCGAACAGCACCCCGGTGACGCCGTCGACGACGGTCTCCAGGGCCCCGCCGCGGCCCAGCGCGACCACGGGGGTGCCGCACGCCATCGCCTCGACCGGGACCAGCCCGAAGTCGTCCTCGCTGGGGAAGATCACCGCGCGGGCCGTGGCGTAGGCGCGCGCCACCTCGGCGGTGCCGAGCGGGCCGACGAACCTCACGTTCGGCGGGGCGGTGGCCCGCAGCCGGGGTGCGTCCCGACCGTCGCCGACGACGACGAGGCGTCGGCCCGGGTGGGCGCGGAACGCCTCCAGCACCGCGCCCAGGCGCTTGTACGGCTCGACGATCCGGCCGGCCCAGACGTAGTGGTCCTCGCGGGGCAGGTCGTACCGCCGGAAGTGGGCGTCGACCGGCGGGTGGACCACCGCGGCCGGCTCGATCCCGTAGTAGCGGCGGATCCGGTCCGCGACCGCCGCGCTGTTGGCGACGTACGCGGCCGCGCGGTGGGCGGCGCGCCGGTCGGCGTCGCGCAGGCGCCCGATGGCGAGGCGAGCGGCGCGGCGGGCCGGGCCGGGCACGTGGTCGACGTACATGTCGGCCCCGCTCCACACCTGGCGCAGCGGGCTGTGGCAGTAGACGACCGTGCGGCCCGTGGCGCGCAGGTGGTGGGAGAAGGCGTACGACGACGCCAGCAGGTTGCCCTCGACGGGCCGGGCGAACCGGGAGAGCATCGGCACCGCGAGGCTGAGCTGGCGGTAGTGGCGCTCGCCGAACGTCCGGGGGTAGCGGATCTCCACCGACTCGACGCCGGCGTCGTGGAAGACCTCCGGGCGCCCGCCCAGGGCGACGACCGGGCCGTCGACGGCGACCTCGCGGGCGAGGAGCGCGGAGACCCGCTCCGCCCCGCCGAGGACGTAGCAGAAGTCGTGCGCGACCCGCCATCCCCGCGGGACGGGAGGCAGCGCGGCGTCGTGGGTCGGTGTCGTCCGGTTCGTGATCGTCATGCATGGCCCCCTGCTCGTGCGGTGTCGACCCGGACCGCACGCAGGGCGGCCGCGAGTTCGAGGTCGTCGGTGGTCACGGCGTCGGCCTCGCGCATGAGCGCGAGCCCCCGGGCGTCCGCGACGGTGGCGATCTGCTCCTGGTGGTCGTCCACGTGCTCGGAGTGCCGCGCCCGTCGCGGGACCAGCACGGGCACGGAGCCCGCCTGCAGGCACCGCAGGAACGTGCCGACGCCGGCGTGGGAGACGACGACGTCGGCCCGGGCGATCTCCGCCTGGAACTCCTCGTCGCTCATCATCGGACGTGCGTCGACCGGCAGCCCCGACACGTCGGTCACGCCGGTCTGCCACACGACGTCGGCGCCCTCCGGCAGCACCTCCAGCATCCGCTCGACCAGGCGGCGGAACTGCCAGGGCCGGGTGGTGCCCAGCGTCACGAGGATGCGGCGCGGGGGGGTCGGCGTCGGCACGGGCTCGGTCGCGAACGCGTCGAGCAGGCTGTGCTCGTAGCGCCAGCGCCGGGTCGCGTTCTGCGGGTACTGCGTGCGCACCGGCACCCACGGCAGCCCGGCGAGGACGCGGCCGGCCAGCGACGGGCCCGTGGAGCGGGCGAGGCTCTCGACGTAGACGGGGCGCGCGCCCACGACGCGGGCCAGCGGCAGCGCCGACAGAGCCAGCGCCGCGCCCGTGCTGTACACGGTGTCGACGCGGTGGCGGCGGAGCGCCGCGAGGACCTCGGGGGTCCGGCGCAGCACGGTGGCCCACTCGCGCGCGTGCACGGGGGGGACGAAGACGGTACGGCGCCCGCGCAGCATGCTCTCGCTCTGCGGGGTGCGGTGGGTGATCCAGATGCCGTCGCGGTGGCGGTCCGGCTCCAGGACCGGCGCGAGAGCATCGAGCTGGACCAGGTGTCCTCCGGTGGTGGCCACGAACGCCGGGACGGATGTCGGGGCGGGGTGCACCCAACCACGATGCGGGGCGATCGGCCATCCCACAACACGAACGACGGCGCCCGCGTGGCCGGGCGGCACCGCGTCGGGCAGGGTGAAGGCTGCCCCACCAGGAAGGAAGCACATGTCGCAGCCCAGGCCACCCGTGGTGCACGTCACATGGCAGCGTCACGCCGGACGCGCCACCGAGATCGCGCGGGCGCTCGGCGGCCGTCCCCTGCACGTCCACCACCGCCGGCTCATCCGGCGCCCGCTGGTGCCCCTGCGGTACCTGCTCAGCGTGGTGGACACGGCGGTCGGGCTGGTCCGCCTGCGCCCCCGCTCCGTGATCGTCACCAACCCGCCGGTGTTCCCGGGCGTCGTCGTCGCCGGGTACGCGGCCCTCGCCCGGGTCCCGTTCCTGCTCGACTCCCACACGAGCTCGTTCGGGGTCAAGGGCAACGTGGTCAGCCGGCGCCTGCTGGGCGTCACGCGCTGGCTCGCGCGCCGGTCGAACGGGGTGATGGTCACCGTCGACGAGTACGTCCGCCTCGCGGAGTCGTGGGGGGCGCGGGGGCTCGTCGTGCACGAGGCGCCGCCGGTGCGCGCGTTCCCGGAGGTGGACCGGCGCGGTGCGCGACCGCGGGTCCTGTTCGTCGGGATCTTCGGCGACGACGAGCCCGTGGCGGAGGTGTTCGCGGCGGCTGCGCTGCTCCCGGACGTCGACGTCGCGGTCACGGGCGACGTGGCGAGGTGCCCGGAGCACCTGCGAGCGGCGGCGCCCGGCAACGTCGAGCTCGTCGGGTTCCTCGGCCCCCGCGCCTACGCCGAGCAGGTGGCACGCGCCGACGTCGTCCTGGCGCTGACCACCGAGCCGACGTCGGTGATGCGGGCCGCGTACGAGGCGGTGTACGCCCGTCGCCCCCTCGTGGTCACGGACTGGCCGACGCTGCGGGAGGTCTTCCCGTACGCCAAGGCCGCCCCGAACGAGCCGGCCGCGCTCGCGGGCGCCGTCCGCGCCGCCCTGGGCGACCCGGACCCCGCGGGCCTCGAGGCTGCGCTCGCCCTCCAGGAGGAGCGGTGGGCGACGCAGCTGGCGGCGCTGCGCCGCGCCCTGCGCCTCGACGCCTGAACGTCCGGGCGCACGCACGTGGATCGGTGAGCCACCGGCGGTCGTCGCCGCGCCCCCCGCGCCCCGCCCCGCGCCCCGCCCCTCGCGGTCGCCTCTCGCGGCTCGCTGACCTACGGTTCTGCCTGGCGACCCCCCCGGGTCACCCGGCCCCCTGAGACGGAGGTGCGCGTGTCCACAGCTGCGCCACTGGTGACGTTCGGGGTCCCCGCGTACAACGCCGAGCGGTTCCTGCTCCCTGCCCTGGAGAGTCTGCTCGCCCAGGACATGGCGGACCTCGAGGTGGTCGTCTCGGACAACGCGTCCACCGACGGGACCGAGGAGATCTGCCGCGACCTCGCCGCACGGGACCCCCGGGTGCGGTACGTGCGCCAGCCCGAGAACCATGGCGGCGCGGCGAACTTCGACGCGGTGTTCCACCTGCGCCACCCGGGCTCGCGCTACTTCTCCTGGGCGGCCGCCGACGACCTGCGCGAGCCGGGGTACCTCTCCGCGGTGCTGGCGGTGCTGCGCGACGACCCCGGTGTCGTCGTCGCGCACACCCGCACCGACGACGTCGACGAGCAGGGCCGCCGGATCCGCCTGTGGGGCGACCAGGGCCTGCCCGTGGACCACCCCGACGTCGCCGTGCGGTTCGGGGCCCTGGCCCGCCGTAACTACCAGTGCTTCGCGATGTTCGGGGTGGTGCCGGCGGACGTGCTCGCGTCCACGCGCCTGCTCGGCCGGTACGCCGAGTCCGACCGGGTGCTGCTGGCCGAGCTCGCCCTGCGCGGGCGCTTCGTGGACGTGCCGGAGGTGCTCTTCCACCGGCGTCAGCACGACGGCCGCTCCGTCCGGGTGTACCCGACGGCGCGCGACCGGGTCGCGTGGTTCAACCCGGGGCTCGTCGGTCACCCGGTGTTCCCGGAGTGGCGGCTCGGCCGCGGGTTCACCGGCGCGGTGCTCGCCGCGCCGCTCAGCGCGGCGGAGCGCGCCCGGTGCCTCGGGCAGATGGGCCTGTGGTCGGTCGGCCACGCTCCGCACCTCGCCCGCAACGTGGCGCGGACGACCCTGGACGTGGTCCGGGGGCGCACGCCGCTGCAC